>CAZUQB010000006.1:0-38298 GCA_964622405.1 uncultured Opitutaceae bacterium
AAGTGCCTGACGGGTTGTGTTTGCCTGCCCTTCGCCGCCGCCCGAGGCTCGCGGCGATGCTGCCGACCAATCCCCTGCTCCAACTCACCCCCCTGCGCACCCAGCGCGGCGTCACCCGCCTCGCCGAGCTGATTTGGCACGACCCGCGGCCGCTGCGCGTGGAGGCCACCGCCGCCCGTCCCGAGCATGTCACCCTGACCGCGGCCATGCGCCAGCCGCGTCGTGCGGTGCGCGACGGCGAGAGCTGGGGCCACCTCTACGACCAGCGGTGGTGCCGCGTCGCGATCCCCGCCGGCGCCGGCCGCTGGCTCCGCTGGGACGAACAGGGCGAGGCCACGCTATTCCTCGGCGGCCTGCCCTTCTACGGTTTCGATGTCGCCCACCGGACCTGCGAACTGCCCGCCGGCGTCCGCGAGGTCTGGGTGGAGTCCCTCTGCGTCCAGTCCGCCATCTGGCATCCCGACGCCAAGGGCCTGGGCGCCGCCGGCAACGTGTTCCGCGGCGCGCAGCTGCTCCGGCGCGACGACGAGGCCTGGGCCGCGTACCATGACCTGAACTGCCTCTACGAATGGATGCTCGACCTGCGGGCGCGGGAATTTCCCGGCGTGCCGCGCGAGCTTTTCAGCCAGACGCAGCAGCCCGCGCTCGTCGATGTCTCGCCTCTTTACCGGCGCCTGCTGCGCGGGCTCGACACCGCGCTCGACGCGTTTGACACCGCCGGCGTCGCCGCCCTCCGCCGCGAGCTCGGCCGGCTGTACCGCGAGCTCCGCGACCCGCGTCCGCTCAGCCGCGCGGCGCTCACCGGCCACTCCCACCTCGATCTGGTCTGGCTCTGGACTGAGCAGGTCGGCGAGGGCAAGGCCGTGCACACGTTCGCGAACGTGAACCGCCTGATGGCGCTCTATCCCGAGTTCCGCTTCGCCTATTCGCAGCCCGCCAGCTACGAGGCCGTGCGCCGGCGCTCACCCGAGCTCTACCGCGCCGTGCGCGCCCGGCTGCGGCGGGGTCAGTGGGAGGCGACCGGCGGCACGTATGTCGAGAGCGACTCCCACGTCGCATGCGGCGAGGGTCTGGCCCGCTCGTTCCAGCTGGGCCAGGAGGGCTTCCGTCGGCTCACCGGCCGGCGCTCGCGCTCGCTTTGGCTCCCGGACCTTTTCGGTTTCAGCGCCTGCCTGCCGCAACTGATGCGGCTCAGCGGAGTCGACTATTTCTTCACCACCAAGACCACCTGGAACACGGTCAACCGCTTCCCCCACTCGAGCTTCGTGTGGCGCGGGCCGGGCGGCCACGCGGTGGTCAGCCACGTGACCCAGGGCGTGCAGTTCAACAACACGGTGGCCGTCGAGCAGCTGCGCGCCGCGTCGCACCAGCACCAGCAGGGCGACCTCCACGCCGAGTTCCTCATGCCAAACGGCTGGGGCGACGGCGGCGGCGGCCCGAGCGAGGAGATGTGCGAGCGGGCCCGCCGGCTGTCCGCGCTGCGGGGCCTGCCCGAGCTGCGCTGGGACCAGCCCGAGGCCTTCTTCGACCGGCTCGCCGCGAAGCGCGCGCAGCTCCCCGCGCTCGATGGCGAGATCTACCTCGAGTACCACCGCGGCACGTTCACCACGCAGAGCCGGGTGAAGTCGCATTTCCGCGCGCTCGAGCGGGCGCTGCAGCTGCGCGAGGCTACGCTGGTCGCCACGCGCGGATCGGCCGACGCCGCCCTCGATCACGCCTGGCGCCGCCTGGTCTTCGCCCAGTTCCACGACTACATCCCCGGCAGCTCGATCCCGGAAGTCTACGTCAAGGGCCTGCCCGAGCTGGCCGCGCTCACCGCCGACCAGACCAAGACCGCCGGCGACACGCTGGCGGGCCCGCGCGGCGGCGAGGCCTGCGTCTTCAACCCGCTGCCCGTGGCACGGCGCTGCGTCGTGCAGGGCCGCACCCTCGATCTGCCGCCGCTGGCCGGCGTTCGCGTCGCCGGGGCGGTCGTCCGCGGCCTGCCGGCGGTCACCGTGCGGGGCCGCACGCTCAGCAACGGCCGCGTCACCGCGCGGCTCAACGCCCGCGGGCAGCTGGCTGCCCTCACGGTCGACGGGCGCGCGCTCGAGCTCGCCGGCGGTGCCGGCGAGTTTGTCGTCTACCCGGAGCAGCCCGCCAACTTCGGCCCGTGGGACATCGACCGCCATTCGCTTTCGCTCGGCCAGCCCGCCCGCCGGCCCGCGCGGATCACCGCCGACCGCCAGGGCCTGACGGTCACCCGCGCCGTCGGTGCCAAGAGCACCGTCGCCCTCCGTTTCTGGCTCGAGCCCGGCGCCAGCGTGCTCCGGCTCACCGCGCAGCTCGACTGGCACGAGACCGACACGATGCTGAAGCTCCATTTCCCGACGACCTACCGCGGGCGCGAGGTGCGCTGCGGCACGCCGTTCGGCAGCGTGCTGCGCCCGCAGCTCGCCACCAGCCGCGAGGTCGAGGCGATGTGGGAATGGCCGATGAGCCGCTGGGCCACGGTCAGCGCCGAGGCCGAGCGCACCGGCCTGTTCGTCGTGACCGAGGCCAAGTACGGGGTGAGCTGCCGCGACGGCAACCTTGGGGTCACGCTGCTGCGCACCCAGAAGCACGTCGGCTACGAGGAGCACGCGAAGGCCTACCCGGCGCATCTCAGCCGCCTGCCGAAGCCCGCGACGACGTTCACCGACCTCGGCCGCCACACGATCGAGCTCGCCGTCGGCCACTACGACGCCACGGCCCCGCGCGCCGAACAGCCGGCGACGGTCGCCGACAGCCTCTTCACGCCCGCGATCCCGTACCGCGGCCGCCCGCTCGCGAGCGCGTTTGGCGGCCTCGACGGCGGCGACACGCTCATCCCGCACTGGGCGCAGCCCCGCGGCCGCGATGCCTGGGTGCTGCGGCTCCACGAGGTGAGCGGCCAGCGCGGCACCGCCCGCCTGCGGCTTGCCGCCGGCTGGGCCGCGCAGAAGGTCGACCTGCTCGACCGCCCGCTCGGCGCCCCGCTCCGCGGCGGCCGGCTCGCCTTCGCCCCGTACGAGATCGTGAGCCTGCGGCTCACGCGCTCCGCGCGCTGAACGTCCGTTCCGGCTACTTCAGCTCGAGCCGCACGCGGACCTCGAGCCGGCCGGTGCGGCCGCGCTGCGTGAGGCTGAGACGCGGCTGGGTCTCGGCGTGCAGCGTGGCGGTCAGGAACTGCTCTTTGCGCTCGCGCAGGACCTGCTTCCACGCCGGCGCCTCCAGCGGCAGCGACTCGAGCGTCGCCGTCACGGACGCATCCCAGCTGAGGATCGCGCGCGACCGCCGGCCCTCGATCACCGCCCGGCGCCCGGCAGCGTCGAGCGTGACCGGCAGCGCCGTGGTCCAGCAGAACATCACGCCATCCCCGCGCTCCAGTTCCCAGTCGTCGGAAATCGTGAGGTCGGCGGGCGTCGGGCTGTCCCATGTGCGCGTCCAGCGGCGATACCAGCCCTCCCAGCCCGCCTGCAGGTCCATCGCGGCGTGGAGCCGCGTGGCGTCACCCTCGCCGCGGGGCGTGATGTCGGCCAGGATGGGGTTGGCCGGCCGGGGTCGGGGCCCGTCGGCGAGCGGCACGAGCATGTTGTGCCGCTCACAATGCTTGAGGAGATCGGCGAGGGGGTTGCTGTAGTCGCAGCTGCCGAAATCCCGCGCGAACGTGTCACCGGCGCATTCGAGCACGAATGAGCCCTTGTCCTCGTGGGTGTGCGACGCGCCCGCCTGATTGCCCATGAGGAAGAGCTTCACCCATTCGCCGCCGAGCCGGCGGTGGGAGGCAAGCTGGCCGATGGCCGGCATCACGACCAGCGGCCGCAGGGGCGGCCCCTCGGCGGGCACCTCCCGCAGGAGATTCTGGGCCAGCAGGGTCATCGGCTGGCCGGTCCGCCGGATCGACTTGTGGAAAATGGTCACCCAGTGCGAATCCGGCATCAGCCACGCGAGAAACGCCGCCCCCTCCTGTGGAATGTACTGCGCGTCGCAGATCAGGATCATCTGGTATTCGTCCGCGGTGCTCACCAGCACCTCGGCCATCTGCGCGGTGGCGCGCATCGCCGCGGGACAGAGCTCGCGGGCCGACCGTCCGCGGGCCCGGGCATAATAATAGAAGGTCAGGAGCGCCTGCCGCGCGGTGAACGTGAAGTACATCGGCCCCTCGGTGTAGCCGCCGTCGGGCAGGAGGATCTTCGCCAGGTTGTCCTGGAGTTCGGCCAGCGCGAGGTCGGTGTACGGCGCGACCCGCGACTTGGCCGGCGGCGGGTAGGCCCCGAGCTTCATCGGCATGGTGCGCTCGAGCACGAGGTAGGCGTACATCCGCCCCGGCATGAACCACGCGGTCTGGTTGCACCAGAAGAGGTACTCCCACCACCACACGTTGTAGTTGTTCGTGCCGTGCCCCTCCTCCGCAAGCCGGCGCAGGACGACCTGCCGCCCGTAGTCCGTGAACCATTCGCCGCACAGGTCGAGGATCAGCGCGCAGTCGTACATCACGAGGCTCGGCACGAAGGCGCGATGCTCCCACTTGCAGCCGGCCAGCCAGCTCATGAACGACGGGTCCCAGCGCGTGCAGTGCGCGAGGCAGATGGCATACCGCGCCGCCAGCCGGCCCAGCTCCGGGTCGCGGAACAGCACCGACGCCTGCGCCGCGTTCGCCCCGTGGGTGAGCAGGTGCTTGCCCACGTCCCGCTCGCGGCAAAACCGCGTGTCGTTCCAGAAATTCACGTACTCCGACATCATCCGCTCCGGCACCAGGCGCCGCGCGTCCTCGGCCAGTTCCCAGAGCGGCGAGGCCGGCGGCCCGCCCGCCGCGGCCAGCCGCGCCCGCGCCTCCGCCAGCTCGGCCCCGGTCAGGTGCAGGCCGTACGCCGGCTCGAACGTCGGCGCGTAGGTCGCGGGCTTGAGATAGTCCTCCCACCCCGCGGTGAAGCGGTCGAACTGCCGCAGGTGACGCTGGAGTTCCGCGGCGTGCTGCAGTCCCAGCCAGTTGAGCCAGCCGCACGTCGCGCCGGGCGTCCGGCGCGCGTCGGCCAGGATCGTGATCTCCAGCTCCGTCAGGCGCCGGGCGCCGTCGAGCGGCAGCCGCACCTCGCGCTTCTGGTGCGCGAACGGCTCGCTCGTGGCGACCCGTTCGCCGGCGTCGGTCTGCGCCCGGAGCCGCACGCGCGAGCCCGGCGGCGCCGACACCGACAGCAGCAGCGTGTCGTAGTCCGCGCAGGCCAGGTCGAGCGGACGGCTCAGGCGCAGCGCCGGCGCGGCGGGATCCGCCGGCGCCTGCTGCCAGTCGTACTGGACCGCGGCCCAGCGCTGGACCACCTGCAGGCCCGCCGCGCCGCCCTCGTGCACCCGCCAGTGCGGGAAGCCGCTTAGTTCCTCGTCGTAGAACACCTCGAAGATCGCCTCGGCCGAGTTGATGGGGGTGAGCAGCATGGCGGCGCCAATTTTCACGTCTTTTCACTAGTGGCGAGCGGGATTCTCCGCAGTATCAGGGAACCCGCCGTCCCGTCCGGGACGCTCCCCGCCAACCCCGTCCTCCCATGGCCCCTGTCCGCTACGGCATCATTGGTGCCGGTGTCATCGCCAACCTCATGGCCCGCGTCTTCACCGAGGGACGCGACTCGGTCGCCGTCGCCGTCGCCGACGTGAACGCCGCCGCCGCGCAGAAGCTCGCCACGGCGGCCGGCGTGACGCGCATCTACGCCGACTACCGCGAGCTGCTCCGCGATCCCGCCGTCGACGCGGTCTACATCGCCACGCCGCCCTTCCTGCACCGGCCGATGACGCTCGACGCGCTGCATGCCGGCAAGCACGTGTGCTGCGAGAAGCCGTTCTTTCTCACGCAGGCCGAGGCCCGCGAGGTCCTCGCGGCCCAGCGCGCCACGCCGCGCCTCAAGGTCAACTGCTGCTCGTCGCGCTACCACAACTCCGGCACCGCCCGGCGCGCCCGACAGGCGGTGGCCGCCGGCGAGCTCGGCACGCTCTACCGTGTCCACTTCGAGCAGGTCACCGGCGCGCCGAAGCCCGGCGCGGTGCTGCCGCCGTGGCGCAACGATCCCGCGAAGAACGGCGGCGGCATCTCCTTCGACTGGGGTCCGTACGACCTCGACTGGCTGGCGTTCGTGCTCGGCGACCGGTTCCGGCCCGAACTGCTCTTCGGCACCCTGGGCAACTACTTCCCGCTCACGGCCGAGCGCGTGCCGCCGTGTCTCAACGTCGACGGCCGCCTGTCCGCCGAGATTCTCTGCGCCGGCGGGCTGACGATCCACTGGGAGCGGCGCGCCGCCGAGCACGGCCCCGCGCGGCACAATGTCGAGTTCCGCGGCACCACGGCGGGGCTCGATCTCGCCTTCCTGCCGATGGGCGAGAAGCAGGCGCTGCACCACTACGCGCACGTCGGCGCCGCCGACCTCGCCGAGACCAAGCTGCCCGACGCGCCGCCGGCGTGGGACGACACGCTCGTCCATCCGATCCGCGAGCTCAGCGCGGCAATCCTCGAGGACCGCGCCCCCGCCAGCCCGCTCGAGGTCCACGTCCGCATCCACGGCGTCTTCGACGCCCTGCTCGCGTCGGCCCGCACCCGCCAGGCCGTCGCCATCGACTCCTCCGTCTAGCCCGCCGCCCGCCATGCCTTTCCCCAATCCGCTTTACCTCTTCAACAACCACTTTGCCGGCCACCGGCGCAACTACCCGTATCGCACGCGGCTCGCCATCGCCGCCGACCTCGGCTTCGACGGCTACGAGCTGCACCCGATCGAGCCCGACGACGACCGCGCGTGGGACGAAGCCACCGCCGCCTTCCGGTCCAGCGGCCTGACCAACGCCGGCATGTATATCGTGTCCAAGGGCGCGACCGACGAGGAGTTCCCGCGGATCGACGCCGAGATCGAGCGCGTGCGGCGCATGATCGCGCGGCTGCACGCGATCGACCCGCACGCGTTCGTCAACTTCACGGTCATGAGCAACCCCGCCGGCCAGAGTCCCGCCGACTACCGGCTCGCCGGCTCGGCCAGGGCCGAGGCGCGGCACTGGGAGCGCACCGCCCGCATCGTGCGCGCGGTGGACGACGAACTGGCGGCGCGCGGCCTGAGCGGCAACCTCTACAACCACGTCTGGTTCATCATCGACACGCCGGCGGCCGAGCTGCGCGTGCTGCAGGACGCCGGGGCGCGGGTGATCCGGCCGGGCATCGCGCTCTTCCACGCCTTCTTTCACCAGGGCGTGCCCGACCTGCCCGAGGTCATGGCCCAGCCCGGCATGGAACGCCTCGGCTATTTCGCGGTGCTCAACGGCTGGCCGAAGCCCGCGGAGCCGTTTCGCACCCGCCCGCTCGACGACGGCAACATCGACGTCGCCGCGGCCCTCGGCCTTCTCTGGTCGCGCGGGTACCGCGGTCCCGTGATCTCCCAGGCCTACGACCTCGGCGGCGATCCCTATGAAACCGCCCGACGCAGCCGCGACTATCTCCACGCCATTCACAATCGCTTCACCCGCAACCCCGCGCTGAATCCCTTCGCAGCGAAGGAAGTGACAGGATCCAAGTAACAGGTAACGAGATTTCAGCGGCGCGCTCATCCTGATACTTGAAATCCTTTTCCCTGCTACTTTCCCAAAACATGTCCGTCATCACCCAGGTTGAGATCGGCCGCTTCGACTACGCGGTGGCGGGAGAGTTCAAGTTCTTCCGGCCGGGTCCCGACGGCCAGGTGCGCCGGCCGTCGGTGCTGGTTCGCCTGACGGATGCCGACGGCCGCCAGGGCTGGGGCCAGGCGGTGCCGGTGCCGTCGTGGACGTATGAGACGGTTGAGTCGGTCCTCACCACCCTGCGCCATTACCTCGCGGAGCTCGTGCTCGGCCGCGATCCCGCGGACTTCGCCGGGCTGCACGCGGCGATGAACACCGCGATCCGCCCCGCCTTCTCCGTCGGCCAGCCGCTCTGCAAGGCCGCGCTCGACCTGGCGTGCCACGACCTCGCGGCGAAGCAGCGCGGCGTGCCGGCGTGGCGCCTGTTTGGGCCGCCCGCGGCGGCGCGTTCGACGCTCACGCTGAGCTGGACGGTGGCGTCGCCGAAGCTCGAGACCGTGGAGCGCCAGCTGGCCGAGGGCCGCGCGCGCGGCTACCGGAACTTCAACATCAAGGTCGGCGCGCCGCAGTCCGCCGCGTACGACCTCGACCTCGCCCGGCGCGTGCGGGCGTTCGCGCCGGACGGATTCCTCTGGGCGGATGCGAACACCGGGTACACGCCCGAGGAGGCGCTCGCGATCGCGCCGCGGCTCCGCGACGCGGGCGTCGACGTGCTGGAATCGCCGCTCCCGCCGACGCAGATCCGCGGGTATCAGGCGCTGAAGCGCCAGGGCGCGCTGCCGGTGCTGATGGACGAGGGCATCCTCTCCGCGGCCGAGGCGGTCGAGTTCATGGAGCTGGGCATGATGGACGGCATCGCGATGAAGCCGGCGCGGAACGCCGGCCTCTGGCCCTCGGTGCAGATCGTGAACCAGCTCCACGCCCGGGGGCTGATGGTGCTGGGCTCGGGCCTCACCGATCCCGACCTTTCGCTGGCGGCCGCCGCGCAGCTCTTCGCCTGGGCGGGCCTCGACCGGCCCTGCGCGCTGAACGGCCCGCAGTTCCTCGCCGACCGGCTGTCCGGCTCCACCCTCGCCCCCGCCGCCGACCAACTGGCGGTGCCGACCACGCCCGGACTCGGGCTCGAGCTTGATCCCCGGGCGGCGGCCAGCCTCGAGCTGGTCGCGCGCCGCTGACTTTTCCGCATGTCCCGCCCGACCCGCCGCCTGCTGTTCGCCGCGAAGTTCCTGCTCGGCGGCGCGGCCGCGGCGCTGGCGCTCACGGCGTTCATGGCGGCGACCGCGGCCTTCCTCCGGCCGGACGTCTCGCGGCGACCGGCCCTGCCGTCCGCCGCGGCCGGCGCGGCGGCGCGGGCCGCGCGCGAGGCCCGGATCGATCCGGCGCACCCGGCGGTGATCTGGCGCGACGTGGACTATCGCGAGGGGACCAAGGCGGCCTGGTGGCCGAAGGGCGAGCCGCCGCTGCTCGCGGACCTGGTGCAGGCGGGCCAGCTGCCGCCGGTCGCGGAGCGGACCGGGCCGGAGCCGCTCGTGCTGGCGGGCGTCGAGGGCAACGGCCGCTACGGCGGGACGTGGTACCGCCTCGCCACCGGGCCGGAGGATCTGGAGGGAATCCTCCACACGCGGCTCTCGTACACCACGCTTGTGCGCTGGTCGCCGGAGGGCTACCCGATCGTGCCGCACCTCGCGAAGTCGTGGACCGTGTCGCCGGACCAGCGCGTGTGGACCTTCACGCTGCGCCGCGGGCTGCGGTGGTCGGACGGCCATCCGTTCACCACCGACGACATCATGTTCTGGTGGAAGTGGGAGGCGCAGTACTTCAAGGCCGGCTCGCTGTCCTCCGGCGGCTCGGACTTCAGCTGGATGCTCAACGCCGGGAAGCTGGGCGACATCGAGCAGGTCGACGCCCTGACGCTGCGGTTCCGGTTCGCGGAGCCGAACAGCCTGTTCCTCGAGCGCCTGGCCGGCGCGGTGGACTGCTTCCGGCCCGCCCACTACCTCCGGAAATTCCATCCGGCGCTCGGCGACCCCGCGGTGATCGCGGAGCTGATGCGCACGCTCAACCTGCCGAGCCCGCTCTCGGTCTACATCCGGATGAAGCACCGGCTGAACCCGGAGCACCCGCGCATGTGGCCCTGGGTCTACCGCGAGTACCGGCCCTCGGCGCCGCAGACGTTCGTCCGCAACCCGTACTATTTCGCGGTCGACCCGGCCGGGCACCAGCTGCCCTATCTGGACCGCCTCGTGGTGGACGTGCGGGAGAAGAGCCTGGTCAGCGCCGCGGTGGCCGGCGGCGAGGTCTCGATGCAGGAGCGGCACATCGACTTCGAGGACTACACGCTGCTCATGACCGAGGCGCCGCGCCAGGGCTACCACGTGCGGCACTGGTTCAACGCCACGCGCACCTTCTCCCAGATCAGCCCGAACCTGAACCGCCGGGTCGACCCGCAGCGGCCGGAGACCGCCTGGAAGCACCGGCTGCTGAACGAGGTCACGTTCCGGCAGGCCCTGTCGCTCGCGCTCAACCGGCAGGAGATCATCGACGCCGTGTTCTACGGCGTGGGCGAGCCGGCGCAGAACTCGCCGGGACCCGACTCGCCCTATTCGCACCCGCGGCACTTCCACTCGTTCACGGCCTTCGATCCTGCGCGGGCCGGCGCGCTGCTCGACGCGCTCGGCCTGCAGCACCGCGACGCCGAGGGCTTCCGCACCTTCCCCGACGGCTCGCGCATGACGTGGTTCCTGAACGTGGCGGCGAGTTACCCGTCGGACGCGCCGCAGATGGTCGCCGACCAGTGGTCGCGCGCCGGCGTGCGCACGATCGTGCAGCAGCGCGTCCGCACGCTGTGGCAGGTGGAGCAGGCGGCGCGCGAGCACGACTTCACCTACTGGCCGGGCCTCGAGGAGTTCATGCCGATGCTCGACCCGCGCTACTATGTCCCCACCGGCGGCGCGTCGTTCTTCGCCCCGATGTGGGGCCGCTGGTACCAGCTCGGCGGCCTGCGCGCCCCGCCGACCTCCACGATCCCGGACCTCGAGGGCCCGCCACCCGGCCACCCGGTGCGGCGCGCGATGGAGCTCTACGACCGCGCGCAGCTCGCGCCGACCGCGGCGGAGCGCATCGCCCTCTTCCGGCAGATCCTCGACCTCGCCGCCGACAACGTGTGGTCGATCAGCATCGCCACGCCGCCGCCGGCGCTCGCGGTGGTGAAGGACGGCTTCCGCAACGTCCCGGAGCGGGGCCTCGCGGGCTTCTACTACATGACGCCGGCGAACATGGGCCTGGAGACGTTCTACTGGGACGCCCCCAACGACCCGCCGGAGGTCGCGGCCCAGCTCCGGGCGTCCCTGCTGCACCCGTCGACCCTGCCCCAGGCCACGGCCGCGGCGGAGGGCGGGGCCCTGCCGCGCTGGGTCGGCTGGCTGCTCACCGCCGCCGGCCTCGCCGCGCTCGTGCTGCTGGCCGTGCGCTATCCGTTCGTCGGCCGCCGGCTCGTGACCCTGGTCCCGACGCTGCTGTTCATCTCCGTGATCGTGTTCACCATCGTGCAGCTGCCGCCCGGCGACTTCATCACGGCGAAGACGATGGAGATCACGCTGAGCGGCGAGCCGAACGCCGAGGCGCAGCTGGCCAATCTCCGCGAGACGTTCCGCTTCGACGAGCCGGCGTGGCAGCAGTACGCGCACTGGATGGGGTTCCCGTGGTTCCTGACCTTCAATCCGGCGGACGCCGGGCTGCTGCAGGGCAACCTCGGGCGGTCGATGGAGAGCAACCTGCCGGTGAACGAGATCCTCGGCGACCGGATCGCGCTCACGTTCGTGATCTCGCTGCTCACGATCGGCTTCACCTGGCTGATCGCGCTCCCCATCGGCATCTACTCGGCCGTGCGGCCCTACACGTGGGGCGACTACGCGCTCACGCTCGTCGGGTTCTTCGGCATGTCGGTGCCGCCCTTCCTCTTCGCCCTGGTGCTGATGTACCTGAGCGGGGAGTACTTCGGCCTCAGCGTGTCCGGGCTGTTCAGCCTGCGCTACGCCGCCGATCCCGCGTGGTCGTGGGGCAAGGTGGTCGACCTGCTGCAGCATGTGTGGGTCGCGGTCATCGTCCTGGGCGTCGGCAGCACCGCGGTGATGATCCGCGTGATGCGGGCCAACCTGCTCGACGAGCTGAAGAAGCCCTATGTCGTCGCCGCGCGAGCCAAGGGCGTGCGGCCGCTGCGCCTGCTGCTGAAGTACCCGGTGCGCATCGCGCTCAACCCGTTCGTCTCGGGCCTCGCCGTGCTGTTCCCGCAGCTGATCTCCGGCGGCGCGATCGTCGCGCTGGTGCTCAGCCTGCCGACGGTCGGCCCGATGCTGCTGCTCGCGCTGATGAACGAGGACACGTATTTCGCGGCGTCCATGCTCATGGTGCTCAGCGTGCTCGGCGCGCTCGGCACGCTGCTCAGCGACCTGCTGCTGGTCTGGCTCGACCCGCGCATCCGCTACGGGGGAGGCGCCCGGTGAACGCGCCCGCCGTCACCATCCCACCCGTCCCGGGCGCCGGCAGCGAGGCCGTGCGCTCGCCGTGGGAGCTCACCCTGGCGCGCTTCACGCGGCACCGCCTCGGGCTCGCCTCGTTCTTCCTGCTGGTGGTGCTGTACCTCATGGCCCTGGGCTGCGAGTTCTTCGCCCCGTCCACGCGGGAGTGGCGCGACCTCCGTCATTCCTACTGCCCGCCGCAGCCGCTGCACTTCTCGTGGTCCGATGGGCTCTATGTCTGCGCGATGCGGCGGCTCGACAACCCGGTCACGTTCGCCCGCACCTATGTCGAGGATCCCGGCGTGCGGATCCCGCTCGGCTTCCTGGTGCGCGGCGAGCCGGTGCGGGTCTTCGGGCTCATCCCGACCGACCGTCATTTCTTCGGCGTCGACCGCGACCGGCTGGAGCGCGGGGGCCGGGCCCACGACCCCGACGCCGTGTTCTACCTCCTGGGCGCCGACAAGTACGGCCGCGACGCGGCGTCGCGCCTGATCCACGGCGCGCGGATCAGCCTCTCGGTCGGCGTCATCTCGATCATCATCACCTTCGTGCTCGGCGTCGTGCTCGGCGGCATCTCCGGCTACGCCGGCGGCGGCTGGGACAACCTCATCCAGCGGACGATCGAGGTCATCAACGCCCTGCCGCAGCTGCCGCTCTGGCTGGCGCTCGGCGCCGTGTTCCCCGCGGAATGGTCGCCGCTCACCGTCTACTTCTGCGTCACGGTCGCCCTCAGCCTCATCAGCTGGACCGGCCTCGCGCGCGTGGTCCGCGGCAAGATCCTCGCGCTGCGGGAGGAGGACTACGCCGTCGCGGCCCGCCTGCTCGGCGCCTCCCCGTCGCGCATCCTCTTCCGGCATCTCGTGCCGGGCTTCACCAGCCACATCATCGTGACGCTGACGCTCGGGGTCCCGGGCATGATCCTCGGCGAGACCGTGCTGAGCTTTCTGGGCCTCGGCCTGCGGCCGCCGATCGTCAGCTGGGGCGTGATGCTCCAGGACTGCCAGAATCTCCAGACCGTGAGCCACTATCCGTGGCTGCTCTCGCCCGTGCTGTTCATCGTCGTCGCCATCCTGGCGTTCAACTTCGCGGGCGACGCCCTCCGCGACGCCGCCGACCCGTACAGCGACCGTTAGCGCGGTGATCGTACCTTCCCAGGAGGCAACCGAGGGAACGGCAGAGGAGGAGATATTCTTCCCACGGAGAACGCGAGTCCACGCCGATTTCCCAAGCCGGCATTCGCGCCATCCGCGGGATACGACTGCATCCGTTCCCTCCCTTTTCTCCTGTGAGAAATCTCACTTCGTCGTCTCGAGCCTCGAGTAGTCGCACCCGATGAACAGGCCGTCGGGGCCGGCGAACTTCCGCCGGTATTCCTCCTGCGGCGCGACCTGCGTGGCGGCACTGCGATAGTGGAACTGGAGCGCGCGGCGGCGCAGGCCGGAGTTGTTGACCGGCGTCTCGTGCGGCAGCAGGCCGTCGAAGATCATCAGTCCGCCCGGCGGCAGCTCGATCGCGACGGCCTCCGCCGGGTCGATCTCCGCCGTCGTGATCTCACAGTCGACGCGCGTCCACTCGTGGCGGCGCGGCCCGGTGAGATGGCCGCCGGGGATCACGTGCATGCAACCGTTCGCGACCGTCGCCGGGTCGAGCGCGATCCAGACGCCGCACACGCCGTCGAAGCGGTTGACCGAGAAATACGCGAGGTCCTGGTGCCACGGCTTCTCCGCCCCGCCGTGCGCGGGCTTGCAGAGCGCCATGCTGGAGTAGAGCTGGCAGCCGGGGCCGAGCACGGCCTCGACCAGGTTGCGCAGGCGCGGATGGTGGTTCGCGAGGTGGTCGTAGACCGGCAGTTCCTGGGTGTACGACTGGAACTTCCGGATGTTGTCCGCCAGCTCGTCGAGCCGGTCCGGCCGCGCCTCGTAGGTGCCCTCGACCTGAAAGTGGAAATCCGAGCTGCGGCTCTTGAACAGCATTCCGCGGCCGTTCTTGATCGCCTCGCCGTACTTCGCGCCGTGGTGCTCCGTGCGCTCCTCGTTGAACGCGTACTTGCGGACGAGTTCGTTGATGCCGTCCGAGGCGGCCCGCACCTCGGCGGGCGAGAGCGCGCTGGTGAAGGCGAGGAAGCCTTCGCGCCGGTAACGCGCGATCATCTCGGCGTCCGGACGCTCCGGCAGTGTGGGGTAGCACGGCGACGGGTTCACGTCGCGCGATCAAAGCCGAACGGACCAAAATGTCACGTCCGCCGTGGCGATCACCGGCAGGCGCCGGACCCCGCCCTCCGGCAGGCCGGCAATCATGATGAAGCCGCTCTCCCCTTTCGGGCGGAGCAGCCGGCCCGAGAGGGTGCGGGTCCGCGAGTTCCAGCGGACGCCGGCCAGTTCCCGTCCGCCGCTCTGGTGGAAGCTGGTGCCGACGGGCCACGGATGCCGGCGGGGCCGGCGCAGCACGAGAAGCTTCACCGCCGGGCCGTGGAAGCCGAGGTCGAGCAGGCCCGTTTCCGACTCCTGGATCGGGTTCGTGAAGTCGCCGGGGTGACGGTAGGCCTCGTCCGGACGCCGCGGCCGCGGGACTTCGCCGAGGAACTGGCCCGACCAAAACTCGTACGCCCAGAGCCGCGCGTTCCGGGGCAGGCCGAGGCGGTTGAACTCGACCTGAAAGCGCCGCGCCAGCGTTGCGCCCGAGCTCGGCTCGACCGGCGACTCGGTCCAGTTGAACACCGCCACCAGCGTCCACTCGTCCCAGTCCGCCCGCACCGGCAGCGCCCAGATGCTTGCGCCGGACGGTTCGCGCTCGCGCAGGAGTTCGAGGTCGAGGCCCGGGTCGTCACGCCGCTTCCGGCGCTCCTTCGCCTTGATCAGGGTCAGGTACGGCAGCGTCCCGGTGCGCACCGGATGAAACAGGTCCACCGGCGTCGCCGGCGTGTCGTTCGGCGGCAGGGTCGCGAGCAGCACCTGCCAGCGGTCCTCAGGGAGGCTGGTGAGGTCGTCGCCGATGTCCACGTGGCCGGCACCCATGAACGTGGCGGTCGCGCGCACCCGCGCCTCCTCGAGCGTCCCCGGCAGGCCGACCACGAGGCACGACGGCTGCAGCAGGGCCCAGCGCTGCTTGAACAGGTGGCACGCGTAGCTGGTGTAGACCTCGCGCAAGTGGCGCCAGCCGATGCCGCTGTTGCCCGTGTCCATGATGGTGTAGCACAGCGCCATCACGCCCGCGCCGGCGTAGTCGGTGCCCGAGCAGTCCAGCATCAGCGCCGGCTCACCGGTGGAGTTCAGCGCCTCCTGCCCAATGCGGAACGCGGTGCGCACCGCCGCCCGCGCGCGCGGCGCCGCCAGCCGCGGGTCGTGCCGCCCGCGGAGCTTCTCGCCGGTCACCACGCCGGCAAAATCCCATTTCACATAGCGCACGCCCTGCTCCGCCAGCCGCGTGAAGTTCGACCTCAGCCACTCCTGCGCGCCCGGATGCGAGACATCCAGTGCGTACACCGGGCAGAAGGGTTCCCAGAACCAGCGGTAGTTCTCGAACGGTTTCCCGTTCGCGTCGCGCATCAGCCACTCCGGATGCTCGCGCGCGATCGGGTGAGTGTCCGCGACGCAGAGCACGCCCACCCACAGCCCGAGGTCAAAGCCCTCCCGTCGCAGGCCGCGGCTCAACCAGCCCAGACCGTGCGCGAACCGCTCGTTGGTCTCGAAGTAGGTCGGGATGTTGTCGCGCTCCCAGCCGAGGTCGACCTGGAGGTACTTCAACCCGAGGCGGTCCAAGCCTCGCGCCCGGGCGGCCCGCGCCGTCTCCAGCACGCGCTCCTGGGTCACGCCCAGCCGGTACGGGTACCAGCTGCACCAGTTCGCCAGCGGTCCGGGCGGGTCGCGGAAGCGGTTCCGCGCCTTGATCCGGTCGCCATGCGCCGCCAGCAACGCCAGCGGATCGGCGCCCGCCTCCACCACCCAGTCGCCCAGCGCGAGTTCCTCGCCGGGCGCCAGCGGGTAGTCGCCGGCGTCGAGGCGCACCGTGAATTCCCTGAACTCCGGCACGCGGCCCGCGACCGCCGGCTTCGCCGCGGCGCCGACATTCACGGCCCCGTCCACATTGTCCTGCCCGGAGGCCAGCCGGCCGGAACCGGCGGTGAGGCGGCCGCCGAGCTCCGGCAGCCAGCCGTCCACGGTCTCGAAGCCCAGCAGCACGCCCGCGCGCCGCGCCGGGTCATAGAAGAGCGTGTGATTCTGGCTCAGGAAACCGCCGGTCGTGCCGTCCAGCGCCTTGAGCCCGTCGCTGCCCGTGAGCATCTGCCGCGGCGTCCGCACGCGGCCGAGGTACGCATTCTGTTCCAGGATCCGCAGGTCGGCGTGATTCCGGCCGAGCTGGAGCCTCCGGGTGGCAAAGTGGGTGACGTCGTTCACCGCCACCGGCTCCCGGCCGAGATTGCGGACGGTCGTCACGACCCGCACGCGTCGCGCGGATTCCGTCCTGAAGGCCTGGACAAGCTCCATCCCGCCTGCCCGCCAGCGCGCCGTTTGCGCCGCGCCGCGCCGCGTGAAGCCGGCGAAGCGCAGGCGCGCATCCCTGCCGTCCAGCTTCAGCGCCGGCCCGCCGGGACCGAAGACGAGGCCCGCGGCCGTGAATTGCACGCGGCCCGCGCGGGTGAGCTTGAGCGCGACCTTCATGACGGGCTCCGTCCGCGCCGCGCCGGTCAGAGGAGGACCTCGCGGCCGCCATTGGCGCCGCTCTCGTTCGCCGCCTCGATGAAGCGGATCAGCTCCATGGTCTCCTCCGGGTCGATCGGCGTCGCCCCGCCCTGGAAGAAGGCGAGGTACGCCTCGGTGAGGCTGGCGTAGAACGGCTTCGCCTGGGTCTGGACGTTGACCGCGACCGAGTTCTTCTCGAAGTGCACGATCCCGTGCATCTCGTAGTTGCCCGTGCGCGTGCCGCGGACCGTGCCGATGCGGCCGTCGGCCCACACCCCGGTGGCGAGGTCGTGGTCGGGCGTCGACACGCAGCGCACGCTGCGGCAGCCGCGGCCCATCGCCGTGTAGAGCATCTCGACGGCATGGATGCCGTACCAGTAGAGGCCGGGATTCGTCGGCTCGTGCGCCGCCGCGCCGCAGAAGTCGGCGCCTTTCACCAGCGCGCGGGTCTCGGGCGTCACCACCTTCACCAGCGCCTCCGTGAAGCGGAGCGACGAGGCCGAGAACACCCGGACCTTGTGCTGCTTCGCCACGGCGAAGATCCGCCTGGCGTCGGCCGAGCTCACGGCGAACGGCTTGTCGATGAACACCGGCTTGCCGAACGGCGCGATGCGCTCGAACTGGCCCGGGTGCGTCCGGCCGTCGACCGAGGTGAGCAGGATCGCGTCACACGCCTGCGCCACCGCCTCGGGGCTGTCGGCGATCGTCACGCCGAACTTGTCGCGCACCTCCGCGGTGTAGCCCGCGACGCGGCCGATGCTCGACGGCACGTCGGGCGATCCGCCGGGCCACGCCATGGTCACCCGCGCACCCTTCAGCGCCTGCTTGGAGGCGGGATTATTGAACGTGTCGCTGAACACGAGCACGTGCGAGGTGTCGAGGCCGATGATGCCGAGTTTGAGGGGAGCGTTCATGGGGAAATGGGGTCGAGGCGGAGAAATTCCACGCCGTGGCGCGGCACAGTGCCAGTCCAATTCGGCCCGCCGGCCGCCGCCGCGTGGCGCCAGAGGTCGCGGACCCGCGCCGGCGCGGCCAGGCCGAGCCGGGCCCACGGCACCGTCACGTCCGCCGCCTCCTCGTCACGGTTGAAGATCCCGACCGCCACGGCGCCCTCCGCCAGCGGCCGGATCCAGGCCTCGAGCGTCGGGCTGAGCACGACCCGCCGCGCCGGGCGCGCGGCGGGATCCTGGTTCACGGCGAGGACCTCGTCGTTGCCGAGGAGCGAAAGCGTGAAGTCGTCGAGCGCGGCCGGATCGCCCGCGAGCAGCAGCGGCGCGCCGCGCAGGGACCATAGCGCCAGCTGGGTCCGCTGCTCGTCGGGCGCGAGCCGCACGTTGTGCAGCCGGCGGTTCCAGCCGATGCGGCCGAGCATGAGCATGTCGAGGTCGTTCCAGCGGCCCGGGCCGGTGGCCGCGTCGCAGGACTCAACGTAAAACCCCGCCGCGGAGATCGAGCCCCAGGTGTCGACCACGTCCTCGGCGACCCGCCACGACTGGGCGCCCACCGCCGCGCCCCACTCCCAGACCTCGGCCCGGCCGTACTCGCAGAGGTTGTAGACGAGGTCCCGCGGCTGGGCCCGCAGCGCCGCGCCCATGCGCACGAACGGCGCCTGCCAGTCGGCTCGGTCCAGCGTGGGGGTCTCGAGCGAGTACGAGCACCAGTCGTACTTCAGGTAATCGAAGCCCCACGCCGCGAACTGCGCCGCGTCCTCGGCCTCATGACCGAAGCTGCCCGTGCAGCCGCCGCAGGTGAGCACGCCCGGCGAGCTGTAGATCCCGGCCCGCAGGCCGCGCGCATGCAGGAAGTCCACCAGCCCTGTCATGTCCGGGAAGCGCGCATTGGGCCGGATCCGGCCCTGCGCGTCGCGGGCCTCGCCCCGAAATTCCGGGTCGTCGAGCACCGCCTTGTAGTAGCTCGGCACGCGCCCCGCCTGCTCGAGCACCCGGAGTCTCGCAAACCGCGGGTCATCGGGCGTCGGCCGCGTCATCCAGAAATCGTCGATGTTCACCTGGGTCCAGCCGTGGTCCGCCAGGCCGGTCCGCACGAGCGCGTCGGCCGCGTCCCGCACCCATGCGGCCGAGACCTTGCCCGACATGCAGTACCAGGAGCACCAGCCCAGCGGCGGCGTCAGCGCGAGGGTGTCGCCCACGACGAGATGAAAAGCCTGCTCCGCCCGGCCTCCGGCGGTCGCGGCGCGGAACCGCAGCAGGTAGTCGCCGGGCGCCGCCGGCGCCTGGCCCGAGATCACCCGGGTGGCGGGATTGAAGGTGAGGCCCGGCGGCAGGCCGTCCACCGTCACCGTGACCGGCTCCGCCGCGATCACGCCGACGCGCCAGAGCCAGGGCCGTCCCGGACGCACGCCCGCGATGCGGGTGACGGCGAAACGGGGTTCCGGCTGCGGTGCCACCGGGGTGACCAACCCGCGCTCAAAAACCGGCGGCACGGCGCGGGGTGCGGCTCCCTCGTGCTCCACCACCGGTTCAAGCCAGTCGGCCCGCGCATAGGGGTCGCCCCGGACCTCGACCACGAGGGCGAGGCGGCGGATGCCCGCGACCGAGACATCGACCGGCACCGGCCCGCCTCCGGCCTGCTGCCACGGTCCGCGGTGAAGCACCCGGCCGTCGCCCACGAGGAGGAAACACGCGGTGGCGAGCGGCGAGGCCGTGTCATCGACGCCGGTGCTCGCCCGGAACCGTCCCACCCGCCCGTCGAGCTCCAGCTCGAGACGGCTGCCGCCCGTCGTGCCGAAACCGCGGGCAAATCCGGCGTGACCGACCCGGAGCGGGCCGCCGCCCGCGGCCTCGTTCGCCCGGGGGACGGCCCACGTGGCCTGCAGGGTCTCGCGCAGTTCGAGCGTCTCGACCCGGGTTTCCGCGGCGGCGAGTCTCAGGGCGGAGCCCAGCAGGACGCCGAGGACGGAAAACCGCGCGTTCACCCCGCCAGACTCTCGCCGCGCGGCCGGGCAGGCCAGCGCAGAGTGCGGTCGCGTTCTGTATTTTCATCCGCCGCGCGGCCTGTACTGTCCCGGTCATGGCCTCGCCCTCCCCGCTTCCCCGCATCCGCGTCCTCGCCACCGGCGGCACCATCGCCGGCGCCCAGACGGTCGGCTCGCGCGGTTACCAGGCCGCGGCGTTCTCGATCGAGGCGCTGGTGAGCGCCGTGCCGCAGCTGGCGACGCTGGCGCGGCTCGAGGTCGAGCAGGTCGCGGCGATCGGCAGCCAGGACATGGACGAGGCCGTCTGGCTGAAGCTGGCCGCGCGCACGGCGGCGGCGCTGGCCGAGCCGGACATCGCGGCGGTGGTGATCACGCACGGCACGGACACGATGGAGGAGACCGGCTATTTCCTGAACCTGGTGGTGCCGAGCGCGAAGCCGGTGGTGCTGGTCGGGGCGATGCGCCCGGCGACCGAGATAAGCGCCGACGGCCCGATGAACCTCTACAACGCGGTGGCGGTCGCGGCGCACCCGGAGAGCGTCGGGCGGGGCGTGCTGGTGGTGGCGAACGACGAGATCCATTTCGCCCGCGAGGTCGCGAAGACCAACACGACGCAGGTCGGCACGTTCAAGGCGACGCACCGCGGCCTGGCCGGCCTGGTGCATGCGGGGCGCCTCCACCTCTACGCCCCGCCGGTGCGCAGCCACACGGCCCAGAGCGAGTTCGCCGGCGCCCTGCCCGCCGCGCTGCCGCGGGTGGACATCGTGTACGCCCACGCCGGCATGGGTCGCGAGCTGATCGACGCCGCGGTCCGCGCGGGCGCGAAGGGCCTGGTGGTGGCCGGCGTCGGCGACGGCAACCTCCACGCCAGCGCGCTGTCCGCGTGCGCGGCGGCGGCGCGGGCCGGGGTCGCGGTGGTGCGCAGCTCCCGGACGGGCGGCGGCGTGGTGGAGCGCAACATCGAGATTCCCGACGACGAGCTCGGCTTCATCGCGGCCGACGAGCTGAATCCGCAGAAGGCGCGCGTGCTGCTGATGCTGGGCCTGACGCGCACGTCCGCGCCGGCGGCGCTGCAGGCGATGTTCTACCGCTACTGATGCCGGGCGCCTTCCAGCTGCCGGTCGTCATCGACCTCGGGGCCACGTTTGCGTTCGCGCTGACCGGCACGCTGGTCGCGACGCGGCGCGGGTACGACATCGTCGGCATGTTCTTCCTCGCGCTGGCCTCGGGCCTGGGCGGCGCCCTGGTCCGCGACGGCGTGTTCATCCCGGGCGTCGCGCCGACGCCGCTGCTCACGGATCCGCGCTACATCGAGGTCGTGCTGGCCGCGACCGTGGTCGGCGCGCTGGCCGGCGGCCACCTGCGGCGGTTCCACCGGGTGGTCGCGGTGATCGACGCGCTGGGACTCGGGGCCTACGCGGCCTTCGGCACCCAGAAGGCGCTGCTGGCCGGCCTGGCGGTGCCGGCCGCGGTGCTGGTCGGCGTGGTGAACGCCTCCGGCGGCGGCCTGCTGCGCGACCTTCTCACCGGCGAGGAGCCGCTCGTGTTCAAGCCCGGCCAGTTCTACGTGCTGACGGCGCTGGCCGGCGCGGTGCTGTTTGTCTTCCTCACCGTGAAACTCGAGGTGGCGGCGACGCCGGCCGCGCTCGCGGCGATCGCGCTCACCTTCGTGTTTCGCGCGCTCGCCATCGCGTTCAACTGGCGGACCACGACGCTGCGCGGGCCCGATCCGGTGCCCTGACGCCTCCGGCAGATGGGGTCCACACCCCAGGGCCTCCCAAGCAATTTGAATCGCGGATCGCTGTTCCCAGCCTTGCGGCGGACGGCACTTTCCCCCAGCTTCCCCTCACTTCCCCGCCCCGCCATGGTCCTCATCACCGCCAAGTCCGAGGAGCCGGATGACTCCGTCCCGTCCGAAGTCCGCATCTGGCTGGACCGCGGCTGGAAGATCATCCCGTCCCAGCGGCGCGGGTACGTGATCGAGGGCCAGAAGGCGATGCGCGGCCTCGACCGCTTCGGCCTCGTGCTGGGCGCGCTCATGCAGGTCGCCTATTTCTTCGGGTTCTGGCTGCTGGGCATCCTCGGGCTCGTGCTGATCCTGGGGGCCTGGCTGGATTTCCGCTTCAACACCCGGCCGCCGACCAAGTTCTTTCCGGAGCCGGGCGAGCAGAAGCGCGTGATGGAGCGGGCCTGAGCGGCGCGCCGCGCCGACATCGCCCTTGCCCCGCGGTGCAGGCCGTCCCAGCGTGGGCGGAACCATCCCCCCGATGAGTTCATCCCCTGAGCCGGCGGCGACCGCCCCGGCAAAACCGCGCTTCGGCCGCGTCTTCTGGACGCTCAACACCATCGAGATGTGGGAGCGCCTCGCGTACTACAACCTGCGCGTGATGGCGCCGATCTACATCATGCAGGCGGACAATCCCGGTTCGCTGCACCTGACGGCGATGGACAAGGGCACCATCTACGCGTGGTGGGCCGCCTTTTCCTCGCTGCTACCGATCGTGACCGGGGGCTTTGCCGACCGGTTCGGGTTCAAGCGCACGCTCGGCTTCTCGGTCGTGCTCATGATGGCCGGCTACCTGATGATCGCCTTCCTCCGCGACGTCCCGTTCGTCAGCAACTACTGGGGCTTCTTCGCCGGCATCCTGGTGCTCGCCACCGGCACGGCGTTCTTCAAGCCGAGCATCCAGGGCGCGCTGGCGCTCAACCTGACGAAGGAAAATTCCTCGGTGGGCTGGGGCCTGTTCTACTGGGTGGTGAACGTCGGGGCGTTCATCGGCCACTACCTGCCGTCGCTGCTGCTCGCGCTGAGCGCGCTGCTCCCCGGGCCGTTCCATGCCGCCGCGCAGTCGCCGGAGGCGTGGCGCAACCTCTTCATCGCTTCGGCGGTGTTCACCGCGTTCAACCTCCTGCTGCTGCTTGTGCTGACCGACACGCCGAGCGGCGCGTCGAAGACCGAGTCGGTCGGCGCCGTGCTGGTCCGGACGCTGCGCGGGATCCTTGAGCCGCGCCTGCTCGCGTGGATGGCGATCATGTCGTGCTTCTGGCTGATGATGTACCAGCTGTGGGACCTGCAGCCGAACTTCATCGCCGACTGGGTGGACAGCCGGGACATGGCGCAAGGCCTGCGCTGGCTGCCGGACCTGTTGTACCGCTCGCTCGTGCAGCAGACGCCGCGCGGCCCAATGATCCCGCAGCAGGTGCTGCTCAGCGCGAACGCCTTCTTCATCATCATCGGCGTGGTCGGCGTCGCCTGGCTCACCCGCCGTTTCCGCACGCTCACCGCGATGCTCTTCGGCATGCTGCTCGCCACCGTCGGCGTGCTCGTGGCCGGCTTCACGACCAGCGCGTGGATCCTCGTCCTCGGCATCCTGTTCTTCTCGCTCGGCGAGATGGCCACCGGGCCAAAGAAGAGCGAGTACCTCGCCCTGATCGCGCCGCCCGGCAAGAAGGGCCTGTACCTCGGCTACGTGAACATCCCGGTCGGCGTCGGTGTCTACGCGGGCTCGCAGATCGCGGGCTATGTTTACGGCCACTACGGCGAGAAGGCCGGGCTGGCGTTGCGGTACCTCGCGGAAAAGACCCCGCTCGGCGCCGGCCGCGCCTGGAACGGCGACGTCACAGCCCTGGAGGGACTGCTCGGCGTCCCGCGCCCGCAGGCGATGCTCAAGCTGCAGGAGGTCACCGGCCTCGACGCCACCGCGGCGACCCACCTGCTCTGGGACACCTACCATCCGCACCTCTACGTCTGGATCCCGTTCGCCGCCGTCGGCGTGGTCGCGGCCGTCGCACTGTGGATCTTCGGCCGGATGGCCCGCCGCTGGAGCGACATGAATGCCTGAGCCTGAGCCCGGTGGGCTCAGGCAGGTGACAGGGGTCAGGTTTCCAAGTAACAGGAAGCGGGTGCGCGGAAATTCCTCGCTGGATTCCGCCCTGGAATACTCCCATGGAAGGGAGACCCTGCCACCGACCCCTTGGCACTTGGTTTCTTGTCCCCTGCTACCTCCCCTCTCCCCCGCCGGGTTTGTCGCTAACCGATACCCATGAATTATCCCCTGACGCCCCAGCCCTCGCCGATCGCCGGCACCCTGTTTCACACCGTCGGCGCGGCGAGCGCGGCCCTGTGCTACGCGCCGCAGCACTACGTGAAAAACTGGCGCTGGCAGACCTACTGGCTGGTCCAGGCGTCGGGCTGCTGGCTGATCCTGCCGTGGATCTTCGCGTGGTTCACGATCCCGGACCTGTTCGTCGTGCTGCACGAGGCCCCGGGAGGGGCGATGCTGAAGTCGTACCTGCTCGGCGCGCTCTACGGCGTCGGCGGCATCGCGTTCGGCGTTGCCATCCGTCACATCGGCTACTCGCTCACGTACGCGCTCGCGATCGGCGTGTCGTGCGTGCTCGGCACGCTGTTGCCGCCCGCGCTTGAAGGCACCCTGGGCAGCACGCTCAACAGCACCGCGGGCCTCTTCGTGGTCGCCGGCGTGCTGCTGGGCGGCGGGGCGATGATCGTGACCGGCCTCGCCGGGTTCCGGAAAGAGCGCGAACTCGCCTCCAAGGTGGGCGTGACGTCGTTCAATCCCCGGCTCGGCCTGCCCATCGTCCTGGTGGCGGGCGTGCTCTCCGCGGTGTTCAGCTTCTCGCTCGCGGCGGGGCAGCCGATCGCGGACGTGGCCGCCGCGCATGGCGCCGGGCATTTCCAGGGCAACGTCATCTACTTGTTCTCCAATACCGGCGCGTTCACCACGACCCTCGTCTATTGCCTCTGGCTCATCCGGCGCGACCGCTCGCTCGCTGATTTCGGCGCGGCGGGTGACGCCAGCCTCGCCCGCAACTACGCCTTCTCGGCCATGACGGGACTGCTGTGGTATCTCCAGTTCTTCTTCTACGGACTCGGCCACGTGCGCATGGGCGACTTCAAGTTCTCCAGCTGGGCGATCCACATGATCATCCTGATCCTGCTCAGCTGCGGCTTCGGCGTGGCGATCGGTGAATGGAAAGCCTGCCGGACCTCGACCAAGGTGATGGTCACGTCCGCGATCTCCCTCCTCCTCGGCGCCGTCGGGCTGATCAGCTACGGGAACTACCTGGCGGCGCCGCGCTGATGCGCGGCAGGTAGCAGGTATCAGGTGACCAAGTAACAGAAAACGGGCGCATCGGAGCTTCGGGCTGGAGCGATCTCCTTCTCACGGGAGGCGAAGCCTGCCCTCTTCCTGATACTTGGTCCCTGTTACCTGTTACTTCCTTCTCCGTCACCTGTACTGCGCCAGCTCCAGGATCACGCCGTCGGGATCGAGGAAGTAGACGAGGGTCTTCTCGCCGGCGTCGTGGCTGACCACGCCGGCTGGGACCTTCACGGGGGCGTGGAAGAGTTTCACGCCCGCGGCCTGCAGCCGGGCGCACATCGCGTCCATGTCGTCGACCCGCAGCGCGAAGTGCCGCAGCCCGGGCGTGTTGGCCTGCGAATTGGCGGGCACCGACGATCCAACCGGGCGGTCGTAGCAGAGCAGCTCGACGCGCGGCTCGCCCGCGGGCGCGACCACGTAGGCGACGCGGGCCTTCACGCCGGTGAGCCCCACCACGCGGTCGATCCACTCACCCTCGAGCCGCGCCTCCTTCATTTTCCGGAAGCCCAGCACCGCGGTGTAGAAGCGGACGGAGCGCTCCAGGTCGGACACGACAATGTTCAGGTGGTCGATGGCGCGGATCATGCCGCGCCATCGTGAAAACCCCGTCCCCGCCAGCAAGGGGTTTTTCCGCCGGCGGTACCGGGCGGCCGGCCCTACCGACCGCCCCGCTCGGCCTCGATCTGCTCGAGGGACTTGCCGGAGGTGTCGGGCATGAAGACAAAGCCCACGACGCCGCTGATGGCGAGGAACAGCGTGAGCAGTCCCGCCACCGGCGCGATGCCGGCGCTGGCCAGCATCGGGACGAAGAAGCTCCAGACGCCGAGGAAGACGCGGGCGAGGCCGAAGGTGAAGCCCTGCGCCGTGCCGCGGAGCATCGTCGGAAACAGCTCCTGGCTGAAGACCTTGTAGAAGGCCTCTCCCGCCAGCGAGCCGCCGGCGGCGAAGAGCGCGATGTTCGCGATGATGGTTGGGATGCTGAAGGGCAGCACCAGGAAGAGCGCGTACGCCACGGCCTGCATGACCGCGCCGGTCGCCCAGAGTCGGCGGCGGGTCGCATGACCCCGGTCGGAATAGCGCATGAAGACCGTGATCGTGACCGTGAGCGAGATGAGGAAACCCGCGCTGGCGAGGGCGACGCTCGCGGCCTGGCTGCCGGCGTTGAGCGTCCGGATGATGTACGGGTTGAAGATGCCCGCCGTGCCGGCGGCGAGACCCCAGAACAGGTAGATCGTCCCGGTCCACGCCAGCGCGCGGAAATTCGCACCCCGGAAGAGCGCCCCGACCTGATGCCCCACCGCGCCCGCGGCGCCGGCCGCGGCCTTCCAGCGGGCGGACTCGGTCAGGCCGCGGCGCAGCGCCCACGTGACCATCGCGACCACGAACAGGTGCAGGAACACGATCCGGATGCCGAGCAGCCCGAGCGGCGCGAGCGCCACCGCGAGCCACAGGACCACCACGGGGCCGAGGCACCACGCCACCTGGGTGAAGCCGAGCAGCTTGCCGCGCGCCCGGGCCGGGGCGAACTCGCCGACCAAGGCGAGCGAGGTGGGAACGTCGGCCCCGACGGCGACACCGACCACGAACGTGCCGGCGAACAGCATCGCCCCGTTCACCGCGAAGGCGATGGCGAGGATGCCCGCCGCGTAGACGAGCAGGTCCCACTGGTAGATGCGTTTCCGGCCGAGGCGGTCACCGAGCCAGCCGCCGATGAGCGCGCCAAGGGCGCAGCCAATGGCGTTGGGGCCGATGGCGGCGAGGGCGCCGACGGCCACGTTGCTGAGGTGGAGCTCGGACTGGAACAGCGCGAGACCCGCGCCGAGCGCGACGATCGAGCCGGCGTCGAGGTACGAGGCCATGCCGGCCAGCGCGGACCATTTCCACTGCTGGGCGGTGATCTGGGCGGACTCGGCGGCGGCCGGCTCCGGTTGGGGGGAGGATGACGGGGGTTGGGAAGCGGACATGGGGGGATGGGAAGAGGGCAATGACGTTTGGGACTCTACTGGCCACGCGTTCACCGGAGCCAGCTGGCACAACCTGCTCCTTGCCACCTCACCCCTGCTCCCTGCCGCCAACGGCGGCTGGTGGGCCGACTGGGATTCGAACCCAGACTCAAAGGATTATGAGTCCTCTGCTTTAACCATTAAGCTATCGGCCCGGGGTGACGGAGGTTGTCGCGGACAACCCGCGGAGTGACAAGTGGCAAGTAGGACGTCGGCGCCGGATGCTCGCGGCGCGCTGGGTCGGTCCGTCGCGCGGCTCAGCCTATCCCGAGCTCCACCGCGTCCAGCCCGCCCAGGTCGAGACCCGGGGCGCAGCCGAACGGTGCGGAGAGGACAGAACCAAGCTCCAGACGGCCGGCGCGGACGTCGACGCGGGGCCAGCCTGCCGCGCTGCGAGTGTAGAGGTCCGGGTGGTGGGTGAGCATGTGTTCCTGGATGACCGGCGGGAATTGCGCCAAGCCTGCGAAATAATGATGACCATTCCGCTCGACGCTTGTCACGCCGAGAGCGGCCTGGACCGCCAGATCCTGCGTCAGCGCCACGGGCCCGACGTTGGAGAGGTCCTCGCCACTGAGCATCGTGGCCTGGCCGGCCGCCCGCAGCTGCGTGAGCAGGCACGCGTGCGCCACGCCCTTGAACACGCCCTTGCAGTTCTTGTGGCTCGTGCCCGCGTAACCGAGCGCCAGCGCCATCGGCAGGCTGTCCACGGTCGCATCCGACTCGTCGATGATGATCGGGGGCCGGCCCGGCCACTCCGCCCAATCCGCCGCCGGGGTCAGCGCGACCGCGCGGTGCAGCGGCTGCTCGACAAACAGGAGGTGCGGCCAGAACGAGCGCAGGGTCGGCACCGCCAGCAGCGCGCGCAGCTGGGCCGCGAAGGCGGCGGGGTCGCGGAAGCTCTCGTTGCCGTCGAGCGAGAACGCGAAGCCGTCGCGGCACTCGCGCGCCAGCACCGCCGCGACCCGCTGCAGCCGGTCGCGGGCCCGCTCCATGTCGGCGTCGATCTTGAGCTTGAAGTGCCGCAGGCCGTAGAAGCGGATGCAGGAGGCGAGCGACTGCGGCAGGTCGTCGTCCACCCGGTCGCCGGCCGCGATGTCCGCGTCCTCGATCGGGTCCACCAGGCCCACCGTGTGCCGCGCGTACACCTCGGCCGGCGGCGCCTGCGGGAGCCAGTCGCACGGCCGCGAGCCCGCCAGCGGCGCGTGCAGCTCGCCGAGCTCCACGCCGAGGAAATTGCCCTGGAGGGCGGCCGTGAGCGTCAGCGAGCGCGCTTGGCAGAAGGCGTCGATCAGCGCGCGCTCGACCAGCGACGTGCCGAACTGCGCCAGCAGCGGCGGCAGCGACCGCGCCTGCGCCCAGCCGGCCTGCACCGCGTACAGTTCCCGCCAGAAGCGGAACGGGTTCGACGCCCGCACCGCGCCCGCGTGGGCCACCGCGGCGCGGATCACGGCGAGCATCTCGTCGATCTCCTCCGCGACCGGCCGGTTCGGATCCTTGGTGAACCATTTCGGCGGGAGGTGATCCGCCGCGACGCCGGCCTGACGAAAGCCGTCGATCTCAAAGGTGAGGCGAAGGAGGACGTGCGGCACCTCGGTCATCGTCACGATGCCGTAGCGGAACGGCATGCGCGCCCGCAGGGGCACCCGGAACAACTCAGCGGCAAGGAGGCGGATCATGACGAAAGCAGTCGCGGTCAGTTTGGGCCGTGGACCGGAACGGTCTGACCGCGGGATGCCTCCTTCGCGCCGGCCGCCGGACCGGGGGCGAACACCAGCGTCTGCACGACGCGAGCCGCGACCACGACCCCGTCCTTGTGCGCGGGCTTGAAGCGCCACCGGCGGATGGCCGCCAGGGCGGAGGGTTCCAACGCCGGATGGGTGGACCGCAGGACCTCCGGCTCCGTCACGCGGCCGTCGATCTCCACCGTGAAGGCCACGACCACCTCGCCCCGCCCGCCGGTCCGCCGCAACTCGTCCGGGTATTCCGGCGCCACCTGCGAGATCACCACCGGCCGCTCATTCGGCTGCTGCTGTTCGAGCGCGGTGGCCGCGTCGAGATTGAGCGGATTGGCCGCCACGCGCCCGGCGAGGCCGGTGCCCATGACCGCCGCGACCGCCATCCATGTCTTCAGGTGCACAACCGCGGACGTTGCCCACGGCCCCGGCCCGGGTCGATTTCAATTGTGCGTCGCGCACACGGCGTCGAACAGCTCGGCCGGCAACGGTCCCGCGGTGAATGCCGCCCAGGCGTCCTGCAGCTCCGCCGGCGAGCGCGCGCCGATCACGACGCGGTCCAGCTCCTCAAGGCTGAAGGCGAAGCGGTGGGCGAGCATGGGCAGCGCGAGGTGCCGCGCGTCCGCGAGCTCCCGCAACCGCACCGCGCGGGCCGCGGGCCCCTCCCAGACCCAGTCCGGCCGCTGGCGCAGGAACTCGTGGTGCCGCGCGCCCAGCAGGCCCATGTGCAGCGGGCTCGCGCCGTAGGTGGCGATGCCGGCGCGGCGCAGGCGCGGCAGCTCCTCGGCAAGGCCGTCGAAGATGCAGGCATCCAGCCGCCGGAAAAGCATCACCACGTCGAACGCCCCGGTCTCGAGAAATCCGTCCCAGCCCGGCCCGTCGCCGCCGCCCAGGCCGAGCCGGTGGGCCAGCCCCTCCCCGCGGAGTTCCTGCAGCGCCGCCGTCACGCGCGCCCGCTCGCCGCGCGGCACCTCCTCGGGCTCGTGCAGAAAGAGGAGGTCCACCGCCGGCAGGCCGAGCTGGTCCAGGCTCCGCCGCAGGCTGTCGCGCAGGCTCGAGTTCCCGTGCTCATACCGCATCTCGAGCCCGTCGCGGCCCGGCAGGCGCCCGACCTTGGTGCTCACGACGGGCCGCGGCCCGCGCCAGGTGCGCAGCGCCTCGCCCAGCAGCGCCTCGGCCGTGCCGTACGCCGGCGCGACGTCAAAGACCCGGATGCCCAGCGAAAACGCCAGCTGCAGGGTCTCGCGCGCCAGCCCCGGGTCCACCGGGCCCCACGCCCCGCCGATGCCCGCCAGGCCGAAGGCCACGCGCGCTTCGCCGAGGCCGCGGCCGATCAGCGCGGCCGGCGGCTGGGATCCGGCGCGGCGGGTGGGACGGAGCGGCGCGCGGGTCATGTCACTTGCCCACGCTCCAGCCGCCGTCCGCCAGGAGGCACGAGCCGGTGACGAGTTCCGCTTCGTCGCTCGCGAGGTAGTGCGCCGCGGCGGCGATCTCCTCGGGCCGGCCCATCCGGCCGATCAGCTGCGTGGCGCTCATCTCCCGGTAGGCCTGCGCCGGATCGGGATACTCCCGCAGCCTCGCCTGCACAAAGGGTGTCTCCACGCGGCCCGGACAGATGCAGTTGAACCGGACCCCCTCGGCCGAGTGGTCGAGCGCGAGCTGCTTCGTGAGCCCGACGACCGCGAACTTCGTGGTCACATAGGCCAGCCGTTCGCGCACGGCGAGGACGCCGCCGATGGATGCGATGTTGACCACGCTGCCGCGCCGCGCCGTGAGCATGGCGGGCAGGAAGGCCTTGGTGACGTTGAAGGGGCCGCGCACGTTGACGCGGTACAGCCGGTCGAGGTCGGTCGCCGCGGTCTGGAGAATTGTGCCGACATGGCCGATGCCGGCGTTGTTCACCAGCAGGTCGAGCCGCCCGAGACGCGCGGCCAGCGCCGCCGTGGCCGCCTCGTCGGCCACGTCCAGCGGCACGAATTCCGCCGTGCCGCCCGCGGTGGTGATAAGCGTCACGGTCTCGCGCCCGCCTGCCTCGGCAATGTCCGCCACGAACACGCGGGCCCCCGCGCGGGCGAACCGCTCGGCGATGGCCCGCCCGATGCCGGAACCGGCGCCCGTGACGAGCGCCACCTTGTCGCGGAGGGAGAACATGGCCGCATCGTAGGCGGGATCGGATTTTGACGACGAGCGCGAATTCCCGCGGCGCGCACTCTTGTCAGGCCCGATGTGGGTGGGGTGCCCTCACCCCGCTCCGGCTCCGGCGGGGGCAAGGCGCCAGACGGCCATGACCAGACTCCGCGCGTAGACCGACCGGCTGAACATTCCGGCCTTTGGTGCTTTCCCGTCCCGCGCCAGCCTGCTACCTAACGCGGTACCCCGCCCCATGAAGATCATCGGCGTTCACGCGTACACGGTACGATCGAAAACCAAGGTCCCGTTCGTCTGGCGAAAGGGACTGATCGGCAGCGACCCGGTCACGGAGCAAACCTGGCTCCGGCTGGTCACCGACAGCGGCATCGAGGGCTGGGGCCGGGCCCCCCGCGGGGCGATCGCGCTCGATCTCGTCGAGCGGCGGCTCAAGCCGTGGCTGCTCGGCAAGGACCCGCTGATGAAGGAGACGCTCTGGCATGAGCTGTGGGAGATCGACCGGATCGAGGAGATCCCGATGTACCTGATGGGCTTCGTGGACTCCGCGCTGTGGGACATCACCGCCAAGGCCGCGGGCCTGCCGCTCTACCAGCTGCTCGGCGGGTACCGTCATGAGATCGAGGCGTACGCGAGCACGGTCACGTACCGGACGACCAAGGAGTTTCTCGACGTCGCGGACCAGTGCCTCGCCCGCGGCTTCAAGGCGATCAAGCTCCATGCGTGGGGCGACGCGCGCAAGGACGCGGCGCTGTGCCAGGCGCTGCGGAAGCACGTCGGGCCGGACATCGCGCTGATGTACGACGGCTCGGCCGGCTTCGACCCGTACGAGTCGCTGTACCTCGGCCGGGCGCTCGAGGAGGCCGACTACCTCTGGTACGAGGAGCCGATGCGCGAGTTCAGCATCAACGCCTACCGGCGCCTGTGCGAGCAGCTCGACATCCCGGTGCTCGCCGCCGAGACGTCCGACGGCTGCCACTACAATGTCGCGGACTTCATCGCCCAGGGCGCCGCCGACATGGTCCGCACCAGCTACCACTACAAGGGCGGCATCACCGGCGGCCTGCGCGTGGCGCACCTCGCCGACTCCTTCCAGCTCAGCGCCGAGGTGCACGGGATGGGGGTGGAGAATCTCCACCTCTGCCTCGCCATCCGGAACAACCACTACTACGAGACGCTGGTCATGGGTAACCCCGTGGTCTTCGAATCGTGCATCGACCGCCACGGCCGCGTCCCCGCCCCCGCCGGGCCCGGCCTCGGCTTCGACGTCGACCTCAAGGCGCTTGAGAAGAGCGCCGTCGCGAAACTCTGAATTCCATGAAGAAATTCCTGCTCGTGCTCGGCGTGGTGCTCGCCGGCAGCCTCCGCGCCTCCGCGCCCCATCCGTCGGTGCTGACGGTGAAATACCGCGACCAGATGCTGCCGGTCGTGAAGGTGATCGGCACCGATCCCGTGGTGATGGTCGACGGCGCCGAAAAACGCATCCGCACCGAGCCCTCCTACCTGGTGCAGCGGGCCGACGGCTACGGCCCGGGGCGGGTGACCGCGCGCCACGTGACCGCGGCCGGCACCGAGCTCAAGATTGTGGCCAGCCAGGACGAACTCCAGGACGGCCCTGGCTACGGCTCGAGCGGACCGCGCTTCGGCACCTCCTACTTCGAGGGCCGGTTCACCTCGCGCGAAACCCTGTCAGGCGGCTTCGTGGTCATCGTCTTCTACTCCCCGCTCACGCTGGGCTTCTCCTCCAACGAGATGAGCCTGACCGAGGTCGTTGTCCACGACCTGCCGGTGCTGCCCGCCGGCCAGGAGGTTGACGTGAAGCTCTCGGCCGCGATCCCGAACGGCCAGCCGAACCTGACGTTTTTCTTCCAGATCTTCGACGGCCACGGCCGGGAGATCGTGACCAATGCGATGGAACCGGCCTGGAAATACTACGCGCAGCGGGACCGCCTGAAGCTGGTCGGCGTCAGAACCCAGTATCTTGAGAAATTCCGCGGCGCCGACCATGCGGCCGTGCCGGCGGTGATGGCGCGCCCGGTGTTCCGCGAAGGCGTCAAGACGCCGCAAGGCGAGGCCAGCGCGCTGATCACGGTGTCCGCCGACGGCGTCGTCACCCAGGTCGAGGTCCGGGGAGTCGAGGACACCGCCGCCCGCGACGACATCGCCAACGCCCTCGGCGGCTGGCTGTTCCTGCCGCAGCTGAAGGGCGGCGTGCCCGTCGCGACCAAGCTCCAGGTGCCGCTAGAGTTCTAGGCGCCGCGAGTTGAAGGTTGAAAGCTGAAGGGCGGCGGGCCTAGACCTCCGCGTCGTTTCACCCCACCGCCCCGCGCTTCACCTTCAACCCCCCGACGGCCTTGCCCAAGAAATCTGCCGACCAGTGGTTCGCCGAGTACGGCGAGAGTCACCAGCACGCGACGAACGAGCTGATCCACTGGATCTGCGTGCCGACGATTTTCTTCTGCGTGCTCGGCTTCGTGTGGTCGATTCCGACCGGCGAGACCCTCGAGTCCAAGCTGCCGTGGTTCAACTGGTCGCTGGTGGCGATCACCCTCGCGACGGTGTTCTACGTCCGGCTGTCGTGGCCGCTGGCCTCGGGCCTGCTCGCCTTCATGGCGGCGTGTCACGCCGGGCTGCTCATGCTCGACTTCCACGCCCCCTGGCCGGTGTGGCAGATCTGTCTCGTCCTGTTTGTCGCGGCCTGGATCGGCCAGTTCATCGGCCACCACCTCGAGGGCAAGAAGCCGTCATTCTTCAAGGACCTCGTGTTCCTCCTGATCGGCCCCGCCTGGCTGCTCTCGAAGGCCTACCGGAAAGTCGGCCTGCGTTACTAGGCTGGCAGGGTTTATTTCTTACAGGAGGAAACGGGGAGAACGGAGGAGAAACCGCTAATCTTCGCTGATCCGCACTAATCCGGACCGTGTGCCGGAGCTGTATCGATCCGCGCAGAGGAGCTTTCCTCTCCTCCGTTCTCTCCGTTCCCTCCTGTAAAATTTCCCACCGTCTACTCGATGACGGCGACCAGGCCGATGGCGGTGCGGGAACCGCGGCCGGCGCTGCCCGGGCCGGCCAGGGTCACAATCTCACAATGATGGGGTCCGGGTGGTAGATCCTCCGCAAGGATCCACGCCCGGAGCCAGCCCCAGTTGCCGGCCCACGCCGGGCAGTCGCGCGCCGACTCCTTCCACGGGCCGCCATCGAAGCGGTAGCGGATCTCGCCGGTGACCTTGCCGAAGTCGAAAGCCAGCACGAGCCCGCGGCCGGTGAACGGGATCGACAGGCCCGCGCCCGGGGCCGTGGTCACGAGGAGCTGGGTCGCACCGTGACAGGTCGTCGTGCGCCGCACCGTCCACGGCCCGCTGCGGTCAATCTCGCCCAGCGGCAGGAGCCGCACGCTTTCCCATGAACCGGGCACCAGCGGAGCGGGCAGCTCCGCTTTCGGAGCTTCGCCCCCGCGGGACGGCGGCAGGGCCTCCGCGAGGAAGGCCATCACGCTCTGGGCATACGACAGGCTGCCGCGCGCCTCGGGATGGATCGCATCCGGCAGCCAGTCCTCCCACTTCAGCAGCCCGCGCTGCACCTCGCGCAGCGCGTGCAGGCCCATCCACACCGAGTTCAGGCGGTAGTGCTCGGCCAGCCGCTCGAAATCGGCGATGCTGTGCGGCACGCGGCCGGCGAAGGTCTCGGCCTGCATCTCGGGAAAATAGACGTAGGTGAGCACCACGTCGCAGCCCGACCGCAGCAGCTGACGCAGCAGGCCCTCGCGCGTGCGGTAGCGCAGCCCGGGCTCGGTGCCGTAGTCGTTCGCGGCGTACTCCACGAACACGAGGTCGCACTTCCGCTCGATGATCTCCGGCTGCGCGCGGATCGCCGCGAGGTCGCTGCCGGTGGCGCCGAGCGCGGCGTTTTCCACCGTGACCTTCAGCCCGGGGTAGGTGTCGACCAGCCACGCCACCAGCGGCTCGGCCCACGAGTAAGCCGGCTGGGGCGAGGTGATCGAGCCGCCGAGGAAGCCCACCGTGATCGACCCGCGGGCGATCGCCGCCTGGGTGCGCGGCAGCGGACCGCGCCGGCGGATCACGGGACCGAACTGTTCAAGGATGTCGGGCGGAGGGGTCATGGGAAAGAGACCTGAGCCTAGGAGCGGTCCGGCGCCGGGCACCAGTCCGGAACGGCCATCGCACTACATCGCCATGCGCGCCCAGCCGGTGCGCTGCGGGTCGAGCGGCGGGAGGCCGAGGAGTTCGCGACCGAGGCTCACGTAATAGCGGTAGTTCTCGATCGGGGTGCCGTTGGGTATGCGGTGGTCGAGGCCGAACACGCAGCCGCCCGCCATCAGCTCGGGCACGAGCTTGTGCTCCAGCTCGCGCCGGATCGCGGCGCGATCCTGCCGCAGCACGTGCTTGTCGATGCCGCCGCGCATCGCGAGGCGTTTCCCGTAGATGCGCCGCAGCTCGACGATGTCCATGCCCGCCGCGGGCTCCATCGGGTAGATGCTCGTCAGGCCGCAGTCGAGCAGCGCCGGGATCACGGGGTTGATGTTGCCATCGGTGTCCTGCTCGAACACGCGCGCGCCGCGCGACCGCACGAGATCCCAGACCTTCCGGTAGTATGGCTCGAAGTACTCCTTGATCTGCGCGGGACCGACCAGCGGGCCGGACTTCCCGGCGAAGTCCTCGTGCACCATCAGCTGGTCGATGTGGAGCTTCTCGCTGATCGGCTCGAGCACGCGCATCGTCGTGTCGGTGATCGTCGCCAGGATGTCCGCCATCAGCTCCGGCTGCTCATAGTAGGCCAGGCAGGCGATCTCCTCGCCCATCAGGTCGCGCGGCGTGTCGAAGGCCCCGGGCATGTAGGCGACCACGAGGGAGCCCTCCTGCTGCGCGCGGCGCGCGGCCTCGACCTCGTCCCACTTGATGCGCTCGGGCCGGAACGCGAAGAACGGTTTCACGCGCAGCCAGTCGTCCATGTTCTGGACTGGGAAGTTCATCGGCAGCGGGATGGTCGCGGTCTTCTTCAGCAGCAGCATCTCGCGCCCGAGGCAGTCGAGTTCGCGCCGGCGCTCGGCATTGTCCTCCAGCACGCGCGGCGGCGGACCGTAGATGTGGGTGTTCCCGCCGCAGAAGGCGTAGGGCACATAGTCCCAGTCGAACGCCGACATGTTGATCTCCGCCTCGGTCGCCCCCTGCGCGCGCCACTCGGCGTCCAGTCCCACCAGCGGACCGAAAAGCTCGGTAAACATCGGCCGCTGGGCCTGGCCGAAGGTCATGAGGTCGAGGTACTGTTCGCGATTCCAGCGCATGGTTGAGGGGAGTTGGGGGAAAGTTGAAAGCTGAGGGTTGAAGGTTGAAAGGGAGGCGAGCGGTGGCGGCGGGTTGGGTCGTTCAACTCTCAGCTTTCAACCTTCAACTGCGCAGCGCGCATCGCTAGCGCGCGCGGTGTGCCTGCACGTACTCGCGGTAGCGCTCGAGCATGGGCGCGGGGATGTTGGCCGGGAGGTGGTTGCCGGTCGCGAGGATCACGCCGCGGCAGGTGCGCGCGAGCGCCAGGGACCGGTCGATCGCGGCCCGCACGGTGTCCCAGGAGCCGAACGTGAGGTCGCGGCAGTCCACTGCGCTGCCCACGAGCACCGTGGTCTGCCCGAAGCGCGCGACCATCTCGCCGAACTCCATCACGGGCTCGAAGATCAGCCCGTCGGCCCCGGCCGCCACGACGTCGCCGGCGAACTCGCGGAAGTCGCCGTCGGAACAGAAGAGCACTTTCTTGCCGGCGCGCTTGAGCGGCTTCCACAGCTCGGCATAGCGCGGGATGATCACCTCGCGGTAGATCTCGGGCCGCATGAAGGCGCCGGCGGTCCAGACGAAGTCGTCGTGCTGGATGATCGCGTCGACGCTGGTCTGCGCCCACGCGTCCATGTGGAACTTCGTGCGCCGGTAGAAGCTGTCGAAGACCCGCTCCATCTTGGCGCGGTCCGCCGCCGCCTCGAGGAGCATGTCCCAGCCGAAGGCCTGGATCGCGCCCGAGACGATCGTCTTGTAGTAGCCGCCGGTGCAGAGCTGGTCCGGGAAGTCGCGGCGCTTCTCCTGGATCCACTGCTCGTAGGCCGCGACCTGCTCGGCCATCGTCGGCAGGCCGTACTCCTTGACCGCGTCAAACGCCCAGACCTCCTCGGGCGTCTCGAACGGGCAGTGCTGCGGCTTCCGCATGTCGCTGCCGTCGGAGGCGTACTCGGCGTGGCCCATGTCGGTGGAGCGGCCGAACTGCGACCAGTCGCCCCGCAGTCCGTCCTGCACGGTCCACAGGAAGTCGAGGTCCCAGCGCGCATACAGGCTGCGCAGCGCCGCATTGGTGTCGGGCTCCGGGCCCGCGACCCGCCGCAGTCCGGCCTGGTGGTACTCCAGGCTGTACTCGGTGCGCGCAAAGCGCGGCACGGCCTTGAGGTCCAGGGTGTCGAGGGCGAGTTGGCGGCTCATGGGGAGAGGCTAGAACGATTCGCCGCGGAGGAGCTGGTGCTTGCGGCGCATGTAGTGCTCGAAGTTCGCCAGCGGCACGTCCGGGGGCACGAGGTGGTCGACGGTCGGGATGAACCCGCCCTCGGCGACGAGCGGCTGGAAGGTGCGGAGGTGGGCGTCGATCGCGGCGAAGTCCTTCGCCAGCTCGCGCTTGTCCACCCCGCCCCACAACCGCAGGTCGCGGCCGAACTTCTTCCGCACCGCGAGCGGGTCCATGTCGGAGGCGCGCTCGAGCGGCCAGATGGCGTCGACGCCGGCCTCCATGAACTGCGGGATGACCAGCTCGCAGTTGCCGTCGGTGTCCACGATGATCCAGCGCACGCCCTGCGACTTGAACCACGCCACCAGGCGCTTCATCTCCGGGAAGATGAACGTGCGGTAGGTGTCGGGACTGAGCAGCGGGCCGTTCTTCATGCTCAGGTCCTCGTTGAAGAAGATGTAATCGGGCTTCACGCCCGCCGCGAGGAGCGGGCGCGCCGTCTCGATGGTGAAGTCCGTGATGAACTCCATCATCTCGTGCATCATCGCCGGCTCGTCGTACCAGGCGTAGCTCAGGTTCTCGGTGCCCATCCACTCGCGCGCCCGCCAGTAATAGCCGAGCGTCGAGCAGTTGCGGCCGAGGATGAGCGGGTGTTGGCGCTGCGCCCAGGCGGGCTGCAGGAACTGGGACCAGTACGGCGGGTAGCGCACCGGGCACGAGGGCCGGAAGCGCTTTTTTAGCTCCTGGAAGTCCGCCGGGGTCGTCACCGGGAAGCTGATGTACTCGTCCATGCTCATGCGCATGCCCTCGGCCGCGCCGGTGATGAGCGCCTTGGAGATCACGCCGTTGGCGTGCTGGATGATCTCGGTGTCGCCCTCGCGGCGCAGGACCTTCTCCTCGTACGGCGGCACCATGCCGAAGTTCACGTCGATGTACTCGCGCGGATCCATCTCCCAGCGCGGCTCGCCGACGAACCAGTCCCAGTGCAGGTCGGCGGTCGCGAGGCCCTCCTCGCGCCAGCGCTGCTTGGTCTGCACCCAGACGCCGACCTCGTGGTTCGGCACCCGGTCGACCGGCTGGTAGTTCATGC
>CAZUQB010000007.1:0-36405 GCA_964622405.1 uncultured Opitutaceae bacterium
GACCGGATGGAGCGCGAGAACATCGATTTCTACAAAAAGATCCGCGAGGGCTACCTCCTCCTTGCGAAGGGCATGCCCGAGCGCGTGGTCGTGCTCGACGGCACCCTCACGCAGGACGCGCTGGAAAAGAAGATCTGGGCCACGCTGAAGGAACGGCTCGCCTGATTCCCGGATCATGACCGCCGCCCAGCCCTGGCCCGAGAAGCTCGCCGGCACCCCCGCGGTGACGGTCATTGAGCAGGCCATCGCGCGCCAGCGGCTCTCGCACTCGCTGCTGTTGCACGGCGACGACCACGACACGCTGGCCGCCGTCGCGCTCGCCATCGCCGACCGCCTGCTCAACGTGTCCGGCGCCTCGGCGAATTTCCCGGCGGACCAGCATCCCGACTGCTTCACGCTGCGCCCGGCCGGCAAGATGCGCCAGATCTCGGCCGACGCGACGCGCGAGCTGATCGGCAAGGTCCAGGTCTCGCCGGCGGTGGCCCCGCGCAAGGTGGCGATCCTCCACGAGGTCGACCGAATGCACCTCGCCGCGGCCAACATTTTCCTGAAGACGCTCGAGGAACCGCCGGCCCACACCACCCTGCTCCTCCTCACCACGCGCCCCTACGCCCTCCTCCCGACGATCCGCAGCCGGGTGCTGCATTTCCGTTTTCCGGCGGTCGGCGGAGCCGTCGCGGCCGATGGCTGGACGCCGTGGCTCGACGACTACCGCGCCTGGCTCGGCCGCCTCACCGGCGGCGTCACCAGCAAGGCGGCCGCGGCGGAACAGATTTTCGGCCTCTATGGCCTGGTGGCTCGCTTTGGCGCGGTGCTCGACGCCGCCACCGCCGAGGCGTCCAAGGCGCAGAAGGAGAAGCTCCCGCCCGACCTCGACGACGACGAGATCGTCGCGATCGAGACGGGCATCGCCAACGGCCTTCGCGCCCGGATGTTCGCCGAGGTCGAAGGCGCCACGCGCACCTTTGCCATGGAGCGGCTCTCGGCCGGAGATGAGCGGACACGCCGCGCCTACTCCGGCGCGATCGAGAAGCTCGAGCACAACATCGGTCTGCTTCGCCTGAACCTCAACGAGTCCGCCGCCCTCGAGGATTTTCTCCTCGGTTCGCTGCGGCTGTGGACGCAGAAGTAGCCTTGGTGGCTGCGCAGACGTGCCGCGATGGGGCGCGCGCTGTCACTCGCTCGTGAACCAGGTAAGGGCACCCTGCCCCATTCCTTGCCCGAAGCAGAATAACAAAGAGGGTGCGGATACGCGCCTAGGTGTTTGGCCCGATAGCGAAATCGAGCCCGTATTTCCCGGCCGGCAGGCGGTACTGCGGCAGCGTGTCCGGTCCGCAGCTCGCCGTTCCCAGCCCGCGCTGCGCATAGTCGAGGCTGACGATCACCTCCGCGCGCGGGTTCAGGTCGGTAGTGTGCTTGGCCGCATAGAGATCATGCGCCGTGAAGTGGCTCGCGGTCGCCTCCATCAGGCCCGCCGCCGTGAAGCGCACGCCGCGCCCACGGGCGTCGCAGAGCGACATCCAGCGCACCTCCGTGTGATTCCCATGCTCCTGGGGCACGATGTACGGCACGTACTGGCCCGTCACCGTGCTCTCGTGGACCGCCACCACCGCTCCGCGATTCCGGTCGCGGTAATTCTCGATCGGACCGCGGCCAAACCAGGCGAGTTGCTCCATGCCAGCCGGCAGCTCCATCGTCACGCCGAGGCGCGGCAGCTCCGGCAGTCGCCGGTCCACGTCGAAACGGTTCGAGACGGAAACGGTCCCATCGGCGCCGACCAAATAACGGTGGGTGTGGCCGATGAATTTCTTCGCTCCCGGACAGAGCCATTTCTGCCGTATCACGATTTCGGCGCCCTGGCGCCGCGTCACACACGAGGCTTTTGTTTCGACGAGGCTCAGCTGTGCGTAGCCCGCCTCCATCCAGTTCGTCAGCGTGCGGCAGCCGCCCCAGTTCACGACGTCGAACAGCTTCAGCCCGTCGTTGTCGGTCGGCGCACGCCAGACGTTCAGCTGCGGCCCGCGCGTGATCACGGTCTGTCCGCCGAAACGCACGTCCGCGATGACGCCGTCATCGCGGCGGACCGTCAGCTCCGTTCCACCGGCGACCACCCGCCAGTCGTTGCCCACCGTCTCGATCGTCACCGGCGCCGCGGTGCTCGCGGTCGGTTTCGTCGTCGGCTTGAGCGCCAACGCCGGGCTCGGCACCGTCAGCTGGGTCCAGGCCACTTCATGCCCGGCTTCCGCCCAGGGCGTCGCAGCCTTCAGGGCGAAGCGGAACGTGACGTGGACCTCGTCGCCGGCGGAGATCTCCAGGTTCGGCCAGCGCAACTGAACCGCCTGGCTCTGCTGCGGCCGTGCTTTCAGGGGCGGGAGCTCGGCAGCGTGGGTGACGCGGCCATTCACGAGCAGTTCCCACCGGCCGGCGAGGTCGCTGAGGTCGGTGAACCAGCGGCGGTTCTCGATCACGAAACGGCCCTGTCGGGCGTTCTTCGCGGTGACGCGAACCGGCTGGGCGAGGTGCTTGTATTCGTGCAGTCCCGAATGTGGCGTGCGGTCCGGCCAGACGAGTCCGTCGCAGACGAAGTTCCGATCGTTCGGTTGGTCGCCAAAATCGCCGCCATAGGCCCAGTACTCGCGTCCCTGCGCGTCGCGCTGCCGGATGCCGTGGTCGACCCACTCCCAGATGAACCCACCCTGCAGCCCGCGGTTGCGGTCGAACGCGTCGAAGTAGTCAGCGAGGCTGCCGTTGCTGTTTCCCATCGCATGGGAGAACTCGCACATGATGAGTGGCCGCCGTTGGTCCGGCGCCTTGCGGTCGCGTGCCCACGCCTCGAGTTTCGCGATCTCAGGGTACATCGGGCAGACGAGATCGGTCGCCGGGATGCCACCCTCCCAGTTGAACGAGATGGCACCCTCGTAGTGGATGAGCCGGCTCGGGTCACGGTGCCGCATCCAGCCCGCCATGGCGTCGTGATGCGCGCCATAGCCGCTCTCGTTGCCCAGCGACCACGCAAGGATGCACGGGTGGTTCTTGTCGCGCTCCAGCATCCGGAGGCCGCGATCGAGGAACGACGGCGCGTACCGGTTGTCCCGGCTCAGCTCCTGGTAGAACGCGTGTGACTCCACGTTGGCCTCGTCGAACACGTACAGGCCGTACTCGTCGCAGAGGTCGTACCAGTGCGGGTCGTCAGGGTAATGCGAGGTCCGGACCGCGTTCACGTTGAACTGCTTCATGACCCGCACGTCGCGCAGCATGCCCTCGCGGGTCACCGCCTTGCCGCGCACGTCGTCGTGCTCGTGGCGATTGACGCCCGTGATGCGGACGGGCTGGCCGTTGACGAGCATCTGCCGGTTGCGCACCTCGACCCGGCGGAAACCGAGTCGGCTCGAGGTGTGCTCGACGTCCTGCCCGTCGGGTCCGACCAGAGTTGTGACCACGGTGTAGAGATGCGGGGTCTCGGCCGACCAGAGCCGCGGGGCACGGACCGGCACGTCGAAGGCGACGATCTTCCGCGGCTTCCGCCACGGGTCCTTTTCTTCCGGCAAGCCTTCGACGGGACTGCGCCACACCGCGCGGCCGGCGGGATCGTAAAGCTGAATGCGAACCTTGCAGCCCTTGGCGTCGAGGTCAGGCGATCCGAGACGGACCGAGACCCGCACGCGTCCGTCGCGAAGGTTGTCCTCGAGGTCCCCGCGGGCGAAGACGTCCTCCAGGAAATGCGTGCCCTGGGAGTACAGGTAGACCTCGCGGTGAATTCCTCCCATCCACCATTGGTCCTGGTCCTCGACAAAGCTCGCATCGGACCACTTCACTACGACCGCGGCGAGCGTGTGCCGGCTTCCTGCGCGGACAAAGGACGTGACCTCGAATTCCGACGGCAGTCGCGTGTCCTTCGCCAAACCGACCGGCTGGCCGTCGATCCAAAGATAGAGCACGCTCTCGGCGCCGCCCACATGGAGGATGATGCGCCGGCCGTTCCAGTCCGCCGGGATTTCCAGCGTGGTCCGGTAGAGTCCGGTTGGATTCTGCTGCGGCACCGTCGGCGGCTGGTGCGGAAACGGCATGATCACGTTGGTGTAGTGCGGCCGGTCATGCCCGTGCATCGTCCAGTTGCTCGGCACCGGGAGTTTCGACCACGATCCGTCCGGCGTGAACCCCGGCTGCACGAACTCCGCTGGCACGTCCTCGGGCCGACCGACCAGGCGGAAGTCCCAATCCCCGTTCAAGGAGCGCCACCACGGCGACCGCTCGCGCCGGTTGGCGCGCGCCTCCTCGGCCGTGGGATACGGGAACAGTGTGGCCCGGGCAGCGAGCCGGTTCAGCGAAAGCGTTTCAGGGGATTGCCAGGTCTTGAGGGAGCCGGTCTGGAGGAGGTCCATGGAAAGCGTCAGGAGCGGGCCGCGGCGATCAGCGCCACGAATGCCTCGCGGGTCTCGATGTGCGGGTTGTGCCCCGCGCCGGCAATCGTTTCCAGCCGGACCGCGGGGAAATAATCATGAATGAACGCGCGGTCCTCGGCCCGGACGTACCCCGACTTGCCGCCCACGATGAACGTCGTCGGTCCATCGAAGCGCTCGCCGGCCCGCAGCGGGTTCGCCTCCAGGGCCGCCAGGGTCTGGGTCAGGACCGGCAGGTTCGCCTGCCAGCGCCACTGCCCGGGAGCGACCGTCTCGAGATTCGTCACCAGGAACTTCCGCATCGCCCAGTCCGGCACCGCGGACTCCAGGGCTTGTTCGGCCGCGGCGCGCGACGGCAGACGGCCGAGGTCGATCGCGGCCATGGCGGCCAGCTCCGTCCGGTGGGCCGCGGCCTGGTAGTCACGCGGCGCGATGTCGACCACCGCGAGATGCTCCACGCGGTCGGGATGACGGCACGCGAGCGCCATGGCGACTTTGCCGCCGAGACTGTGCCCGAGAAGCGTGACCTTTGCCAGGCCGTGCGCATCGAGCCAGCCAAGTACGTCGGCCACCATGGTCTCGTAAGACATCTCGGCTGAGTGCGGCGATTGCCCGTGGTTCCGGAGGTCCAGGGCTGACACGTGGTACTGCGCGCCCAGATCGCGCCCGGCGGTCTGCCAGTTGCGCGACGAGCCGAGCAGTCCGTGGAGAATGACCAACGGAGGCCGACCGGCCCCTCCAAGATCGCGATGGAAGAGATTCACCACCCCGTCACCCAACACTGTAACCTCCCTCCCGCGCAAGGTCTGAGCCGCCCGGGGTCATCGGCGAAGTATCATGCCAATTGACCTTCGACGTCCGACATTGGGCGTCCGACGTTCGGCGTTCACCCCGATTGGCGCAGTTTTTTCGTGTCCTCGGGCGATTTCGTGCTTCCATCCGTCTTCCCATGGCCGCCGAGAAGCTCACCCCGATGATGCAGCAGTATTTCGAGGTCGAGATAAAAGTTTTTTCGGCGATGTTCGCGGCATTGTTCGCCGGTGTTTTCTAGAGTGAAAAACGAAAAAACCAGTTCGCTGGTGTTCGCAAAAAAACGCTGATTTTGGCGTCGGTGGTATAAAGAAAATGGTATAACCGAAAAAGTCGCCGGCGTCGAAATGCTGGATGTCGCAGTGTTTGATCCGGAAGTGAGCACCCGGGTCTTCGCAGCCTTACCGCACTTTTCACGGCCTAAGAAGGGATCGTTTCCGAGGCATCATTGCTTCCCTCAAGTGCTGGGATTATCGATAGATTCGTAAAATAACTCGATGGATTGCCACTAGATTCGAACATTCGGGCTGAAATACGAATGGCTTGGCCAGTCTCAACTCCAGGCTCTTCGGCCCAAGGCTGCGGCCTAATGACACCTGAAGCACAAAAGATAGACCGTTAGAACCATGCCGCCCGGCTTGACACGGGGCCGCCATACCGGGTTTGGTGTGCACCGAATGGTGCGCATTTCCAAGTTTCTGTCGGTGCTTCTGCTGGCCCTTTGGCTGCCAGCGACCCAGCATTGCGCCTTGGAAGCAGCGGGGGCGTTGATCACCACCTGTGCCGACCATTGCACCACGGGCGAACCGACCGGCAAGGACGCCTGCGGCTCGATAGAGGACGGGAGCTACAGGCTCGCGGGTGATACGCTGAAGGTTCCCGCCCCCGACCTCTTCGCCTGCGCCTGCTTCCTTTGCCTGCACCTTGAAGCATGGCCATCCGACAATTCCCTGTCCCAGACGGGCGATGCTTCCAGCCGGGTTGATGTCTGGCTTTCGACCTGGCAATTCGTCCGCCGGGCTGCGCCGTTACCCGGCGCCCCTTCCCCGCTCGTCGCCTGATTAGTCCCTGCGCGGACTGATTGGCGTTTCCTCCATCCACGCTGGCGCGTGCGCACGCGTCGCGTTCATCCGGGCTGCGCCATGTCCGCACCCGAACACCGCAATTTCACGTCTTACCATGATTGTTCCCAAATTCCCATTTCTCGTCTTTTCTTATGTCGTCCTGACCGCTGGGCTCCGGCTTTCAGCCAGCGAGCCCGCCACGCCCGCAGGTGAAAAACTCACCTTGGCCGCCGCCATCGCCGAGGCGACTGGACAGAGCCCTGCCTTGCGCGTGATCGATGCCGACGTCGAGGCCGCCCGCGGCGAAGTCCAAACCGCCGGCATCCGGCCCAATTCCGAGCTGACCTTCGCTCCCGGCATCAAGCATGTCCGGGAAGGCGACGGCTCGCACAATGAATTCAAGGGCACCATCGAGCTGAGCCGGACCTTTCTCTTCCCCGGCAAGCAGGAACTGCTCGTGTCAATTGCCCAGCGCAACGTCGAGTTGCGGCAACTCGGCATCGAGGGCCTGTGCTTCCAGCTTTCCGCCGCGGTGCGCAAAGTCTTCTACGAATTACTCGCGGCCCAGAACATCGTCGGCCTCCGTCAGCAACAGCTCGAATCCGCACAAACCTTCCACCAAGCCGCGACCAGGCGGGCCGAAGCCGGCTACGCCTCTGATTTCGAGGCGGTGAAAGCCCAGGGCGATGTCATCAACGCCCGAAAGCTGCTGCAGACGGCCGAAAATCAGATCGCCGCCGCCCGCGTGGAATTGAACGGCCTGCTGGGCCGCGATCCTTTCGCCGCCCTGGAAGTGACCGGCGCACTGGAGGACCCAATGCCGCCGCGCTCCATGGCCGACTTGATCGCGCTGGCGCTGTCCGTAAACCCCAGCCTGCGGGTGCAGGCAATGCAGGCGGACATCGCGGGACTGAACGTCCGCAAGGCCCGGTTGGCCCGGAAGCCGGACTTCACGGTCGGCCCGTCGCTCGAATACAGCAAATCGGAGCAGATCCTCGGCGTCAGTGCCACGGTCGCTCTTCCCAGCAAGAACTACGGTCAGGGCGAAATCCTCACGGCCACCGCCGAGCAGCGGAAGGTCCTCGCCGAAACCGACGCCCTCCGCCGCGAAATCACCGGGGCCGTCGCCAAGGCCGCCACCCAACTGGCCGGCGCCCGGGCGCAGCTGGCACTGTATTCCCCGGCCTATCTCGACCAGCTCAAGGCCGTCGTGGCGCAGGCCGAGAAGAGCTACGCGCAGAACGCCACCTCCCTGCTCATCTACCTCGACGCCCGCCGCACCTATTTCGACACCCTCGCCGACTACCACGAGGCCATCGCCGATGTCGCCACCGCCCGCGCCGAACTCGAATCGGCCGTCGGCGCGCCCCTCCTGTAATTGACCCTCAACTTACTCTCCATCCCATGAATCCCTCCCTTATCCAACGCCTCACCCTGCTGACCCTGCTCGCAGCCCTTGCCGGCTGTGGCAAAAAAGACGCCGCCCCCGAGCCGGTGGCCGAAGCCCCGGCCAAGCACGAGAGCAATATCGTCAACCTGACCAAGGAGAATCTGGCCCGCGTGACCGTGGCAACGGAAGTCGTCACCCGCGGCAACCTGGGCATGACGCTCAAGGCCGTCGGCCGCGTCAGCGAGAATCTCAACAAGACCGCCAAGGTCACGAGCACGCTCGAAGGCCGGCTCAGCAAGCTCACCGCCGACCTCAACGACCAGGTGAAAGCCGGCGACGTGCTCGGGCTCGTGCAGACTCCGGAGCTGCTCGGCAAAGCGCTCGAACTCAAGGCACCGATCGATGGTGTCATCACCCAGCGCAAGAGCACGGTCGGTGAACTCATCGGCAAGGATACGGAAATCTACACCATCAGCGATCCGACAAACTTGTGGGTGCTGGCCGAGATCAAGGAGCGCGACATCGCCGCGGTGCACGTCGGGCAGGAGACGATCTTTTCCGTCCTAGCCTATCACGCCGAGACTTTTCGCGGCAAGGTGGTGCTGCTCGGCAACCGCGTTGAGGCGGAATCGCGGACACTGGAAGTGCGTATTGAGGTCGCCAATGCCGACGGCCGCTTGAAGCCGGGGATGTTCGCCGACGTGGAGATTGCCACCACGGCCTTGCAGGACGTGCTGGTGATTTCCGACCAAGCGCTCCAGACGCTCGAGGACGAGCAGATTGTCTTCGTCGCGCTCAGCGACACGAAGTTCGAGAAGCGGGTCATCAAGATCGGTCTTGAGCAGCATGGCCGCCTGCAGGTGCTGGAAGGCCTCAAGGAGGGTGAACGGGTCGTGACCGAAGGCAGCTTCATTCTCAAATCAGAGCTGCTCAAGGGCGAGCTGGGCGAGGAGAGCTGACCCATGATCAACGCCATCCTCAATTTCTCCGTTCGTCAGCGAATGCTGGTCATCCTCGCGACGCTCGCACTCGTCGGATTTGGTGTCCTCGCGGTCAAACAGATCCCCATCGATGCATTCCCGGACGTTACCAACGTGCAGGTGCAGGTTCTCGCCACCACCGGCGGCATGTCGCCGCCCGAAGTCGAAAAACTGGTCACTCGCCCCATCGAATGGGGCATCGCCGGTCTGCCCCGGCTCACCGAAACCCGCTCGGTTTCCAAAATCGGTCTGGCGGCCATCACCATCGTCTTTGAAGACGGGGTGAACGATTACTTCGCCCGTCAGTTGGTCAGCGAACGACTGCAGAGTGTCCGGGAAAGTCTGCCGGCCGGCGTCGATGTCCAGCTCGGCCCGATCACGACCGGGTTGGGTGAGGTGTTCCAATACACGCTCGTCAGCAAGGACCCGAAATACGATGCGACCGAGCTGCGCACCATCCAGGACTATATCGTGCGCCCCATCCTGCGCACCGTGCCGGGTGTGACCGACGTCAATTCCTTCGGCGGCCTCGTAAAGCAATACCAGGTGATCGTGAACCCGGACCGGCTCACCTCGTTCGGCATCACGCTCGCACAGGTGTTCGAGGCGTTGGAAAAGAACAACGCCAACGCCAGCGGCAACTACATCGAGCACAAGTCCGAGCAATACATTGTGCGCGGACTGGGCCTCGTGAAGGATGTGCGCGACATCGGGAACATCATTGTCACGGCACAAAACCACACGCCGATCTATATTCGCGATCTGGCTGAGGTGAAGATTGGCGCTGAGCTGCGCCAAGGCGCCGTCACCGCCAATGGCCAGGGCGAGGCCGTCGCCGGCATCGTGCTCATGCTGAAAGGCGCGAGCGGCCGGGACGTGGTCAACGCCGTGAAGGTCCGCCTCCCGACCATCCAGAAAGCCTTGCCCAAGGGCGTCGAGCTGGTGCCGTTCTACGACCGCACCGAGCTCGTGCAGAAGGCGATTCACACCGTCACCAAGGCCCTCCAAGAGGGCGCCATCTTCGTCCTGCTTATCCTCATCGTGCTGCTGGCCGATGTGCGCAGCGCGGTGATCGTCACCCTCGTGCTGCCATTGGCTGCGCTTTTCGCCTTCATTATGATGAAGTGGTATGGGCTCAGTGCCAACCTCATGTCGCTTGGCGGCCTCGCCATCGGCATCGGCATGATGGTCGATGGAGCGGTCGTTATGGTGGAGAACGTGCACCGGCATCTCACCGAGGTGCCGGACAAGGAGAAGCACGTCCACGCCGGCAAGGTGGAGACCGTGCTCTATGCCGCCAAGGAGGTGGGCCGGCCCATCGTCTTCGGCATCGCGATAATCATCATCGTGTTTCTGCCTCTGTTCACGCTGGAGGGCTTCGAGGGCAAGATGTTCTCGCCGCTGGCGTTCACCATCTCCTTCGCGCTGCTGGGCTCGTTGATCCTGTCGCTGACGCTCGTGCCCACGCTCTGCACCTTCTTCCTCAAACAGGAGCCGCTGGAACATGACCCGTTTCATATCCGTTGGCTCAAGCAACTCTACCTCGTGACCCTCAAGCCGTGCGTGCAACGCCCCTGGCTGGTGGTGCTGGTCGCACTCGTGGCCCTTGGCGGCTCCCTTGCGCTCATCCCGCGCATCGGCACGGAATTCCTGCCCGCCTTGGACGAGGGCTCCATTGCGGTGCAAACCTTCCGCATCCCGAGCATTTCCCTCCCCCAGTCGCTCGCGTTGCAAACCGAGGCGGAAAAGCTGCTCAAGCGTTTCCCTGAGGTCATCAATGTCGTGTCCAAGACCGGCCGGGCAGACATCGCATCCGACCCCATGGGGGTCGAGGTCAGTGACGTCATCGTGACCCTCAAACCGCACGAGGAATGGACGACAACACAATCGAAGGACGAATTGGTGGAGAAAATGCGCGAGGCTCTGGCCGAACTGCCCGGGGTCGCGTCCAGTTTCTCTCAGCCCATCGCGCTCCGCGTCGATGAATTGGTCAGCGGCGTCAAGTCCGCCATTGGCATCAAGATTTTCGGCGAGGATCTGGTCGTCCTGAAACAGCGGGCCGAAGCCGTGGCCCGCGTGCTCGGCAAAGTGCCCGGTGCGACCGACATCAATGTCGAAAAGGTCAGCGGCCTAGCTTACCTCGAAATCGAAATCGACCGGGACAAGATCGCCCGCTACGGCATCAACGTCGCCGACATCCAGGGCGTCATCGAGACCGCCATCGGCGGCAAGGAAGCGACCAAAGTCTACGAAGGGCTGAAGGTGTTCGGGCTTGCCGTGCGCTTCCCGGAAGCGGCGCGGGACGATGTCGAGACGATCAGGGAGATCCTCATCCCGTCGCCGAGCGGCGCTCTTATTCCGCTCGGCCAGCTTGCGAAAGTCACCGTCAGCGAAGGCCCGGCGCAAATCAGCCGAGAGATGGGTCAGCGTCGCATCGTCATCGAGTGCAATGTGACGGGGCGCGACCTGGGCGGCTTCGTGGCCGAAGCGCAGGCGAAGATCGACGCGGCCGTCAAGCTGCCGACTGGCTACTTCATCACCTGGGGCGGCCAGTTTGAGAACCAGCAGCGCGCCATGAAACGCTTCGCCATCGTGGTGCCACTCACCATCGCGGCCATCTTCTTGCTGCTGTTCAGCTCATTCAACTCGGTGAAGCAGGCGGTCCTGATCATCCTGAACATTCCGTTCGCCTTGATTGGCGGCATCGTCGCCTTGGTCGTGGGCGAGTTCAACCTGAGCGTCAGCGCCAGCGTCGGATTCATCGCCCTGTTCGGCGTCGCCGTGCTCAATGGCGTCGTGATGGTCAGCTATTTCAACGAACTGCGGCGCGAGGGCATGAAGGTCGGCCTGGCCGTGATTGAGGGCGCGGTGTTGCGGCTCCGCCCCGTGCTTATCACGGCCAGCGTCGCGGCCCTAGGCCTGATTCCGATGCTGTTTGCCACCGGTCCCGGCAGCGAAATCCAGAAGCCCCTCGCCGCCGTCGTCATTGGCGGCCTGGTCAGTTCAACCCTGCTTACGCTCTATCTGCTCCCGACCCTCTACCGTGTCTTTGAGCGGGACGAGCGTCCCGTGTCTGAAATCCAACTGCCCGAACCACCCTCAACCCAGGAACTCACATGAAAACGCTCAAACCAACCATACTTGTTGCCGCCTGGCTCAGTGCCGCCCTGTCGGGCTGCGCGAGCCTTACTCCGCCCGCCAGTGCGGCCCAGTCGCACGGCCTGCTGCTGGACGCCAAATCGTCCGCCCGGGTCAAAGTCGCTGGTCCCCGCCTGCAAATGAACCGCGGGGCCCTGGAACTCGCCGGCTCGATTACCAAGCAACCGAGTGCGACTTTCACCTCGTTCTCCCATCTCGACATCCTGTTTCGCGATGCATCGGGACAGGTATTGCAGGTCAAGCCCGTCCAATTCGCTCCGCGGTCGGTCGGCCATTCCCGGTTCGCCAGCAAAACGGGCCACTATGCCCTGAGGCTGGATAACTTACCCGAGGGCACGGCGCGGATCGAAGTGCAGGCCCACGATGGCGACATCGCGACACCGCACGCGCAATCCCAGTCATGACCGCGCTTCGACACGATCCTACCCCTACAACTCCCATGAAATCCAATCCTCGTCTGTTCTTCGCCGCTCTAGCCATTCTTGGCCTGGCGGCTTGTGCCACACCCTTCCGGGCACCCGCCAGCGCCGCCCACATCAAACTGGAGCGCGTCGATTCACCCGTGATCATCGTCGAGAAGATCTGGCTCGAGCAAAAGCAGGGGCCGCTGGCGGTGACCGGCTACGTCATTCGGCGGCTGGAGGCCAACGATACGACGAAAACCCACCTTGATGTGTCGCTCTTCGATTCGGCCGGCCGGGTGCTTCGCTCCACCGTCGAGCATTTCGAGCCCAGGCAGATCAATGATCGCTTCCGCCGACACAGCGACGCCCGCTATCGTGTTGAGTTGCAGATCGCACCAGCCGAAATCGCCCGCGTCGAGGTTCGTGCCCATGAAGGCGAGCACGCCAATCACAGCTAGACCTTCCCGTCCCATCCATCATCTTGGGCGCTGCTCCCATGTCTTCTACGCACGACCACGCCGGGCACGACCACAGCAAGCATGACCATGATGAACCTGGCCATGACGAGCACGATCATGATGGCCATGCCCACGAGCATGGGGAGCACGACGGCTGCGACCACAGCGACAATCCTTGGGAAACCCGCAGCCTGATTGCCTCGGGTGTCTTGGTCGCTGGCGGGTTGCTGGCGCAGTGGACTTCGGTGCTGCCTCCGACGGGCATGATTGGCATTTATTCGGGAGCGATGCTGGCCGGCGGCTGGTTTCTGCTGCCCAAAGCCTGGCGGGCCGTGCTACGATTCCGCCCGGACATCAACCTGCTGGTGGTCATCGCGGCCATCGGCGCCTCCATCATCGGGGAATGGGCCGAGGCGGCGACCGTGGTGTTTCTCTTTGGTGTCGCGGAGTGGCTCGAAGGCTGGGCCGACCGCAGGGCGCGCCAAGCGGTCGAAGCCCTGCTGGAAATCGCGCCGAAGACGGCGACGGTCAAACGTGGCGGCCAATTCGTCGAAGTGCCGGCCGAAGAGGTGAAGATTGGCGATACCATCGCCGTGAAATCCGCCATGAATATCCCGCTGGACGGCGAAGTGCTGACGGGGGAATCGTCGGTCAACCAGGCGCCGATCACCGGAGAATCCGTCCCGGTGGACAAGAAGCCCGGCGACACGGTATTCGCCGGCACCATTAACGGCGAGGGTTCGCTGGAAATTCGTGTCACCACGGCAGCCGGCGACACGACGCTGGCCCGGATCATTCGCTTGGTGCAACAGGCGCAGGAGGAAAAGGCGCCGACGCAGCGCTTCGTTGATGTATTTGCCCGCTACTATACGCCGTCGGTCACGGTCGTGGCGCTTTTGATCTTCCTGGTTCCGCCACTGTTATTCGGCGGCGACTGGTCGGAATGGCTCTATCGCTCGTGCGTGCTGCTCATCATCGCCTGCCCCTGCGCCTTGGTCATCTCCACCCCGGTGAGCATCGTCGCCGGGCTGACTGCGCTGGCGCGGCAGGGTGTGCTCGTGAAAGGAGGCGCTCACTTGGAAGCTATCGCCAAGCTGCAAGCGCTCGCGGTGGACAAGACCGGCACGATCACCGAGGGCAAACCGCAGGTGCAAGGGGTGGAGTCACTCAACGGCAAATCCAATGCCGAGATCTTGCGCATCGCGGCGGCTGTGGATGCTCATTCGCCTCACCCTCTCGCTAAAGCCGTGGTCGATCATGCCACGAAACATGGCATCCCGTTTCCCTGGGCGGAAAACTACCAGGCGCGAAGCGGGCGAGGCGCAGAGGGTGTAGTTGAAGGCCACGCGTATTTTGTGGGCAATCACCGTTTCACCCACGAACTCGGCGTCTGCTCACCGGAAATCGAGGCCCGGCTGATGGCCATCGAGGGCCGTGGACAATCGGTGGTCGTGGTCGGCCACCGGCCCCATGACAACTGTGCCGGCGAAGTGCTCGGGATTCTGGCCATCGGCGACACGGTCCGGCCCAATGCCGCCGCAGCCATCCGTTCGCTGCACTCTGCGGGAGTGACGTCCGTGGTGATGCTGAGTGGCGACAATCAACGAACGGCCGACGCCATTGCGAAGCAGGTTGGGATCGATGAAGCCCGGGGCGATCTGCTGCCCGAAGACAAGGTTACAGCCGTGAAGGCCCTGCGGGAAAGACATGGCTCGGTGGGCATGGTGGGAGACGGCGTCAATGATGCGCCGGCCATGGCGACCGCCACCATTGGCATTGCGATGGGTGGCGCCGGCATGGATGCCGCCATTGAAACCGCTGACGTCACCCTGATGACTGACGACCTTGCGAAGATTGCGGACACCATCCGTCTAAGCCGGCGCACCATGGGCATCATCCGGTTTAACATCACTTTCGCCCTGGGGTTGAAGGCCCTGTTTCTTGCTCTCACCCTGATGGGTCATGCCAGTCTCTGGCTCGCCATCATGGCAGATACCGGCGCCACCCTTCTCGTCGTGGCCAATGCATTGAGACTGCTGCGCCCCGCAGCATAGCGTAAGCTATTTGCCACTCAGTAACTGCCGGAGCCTCTGACGAGCATGCGCAACGCGCATCTCGACGGTTTTGGAGGTGGTGCCGAGGATTTCGGCGGCTTCGTTCTGGGACTTCCCCTCCAGACAGAACAAGACGAGGGCCGCCCTGAGGTTATGGGGCAGCTTCTCGATGGCTGACTGGAGGAGAGCAAAACGGTCTTTCTGCCCGGTCTGCTGGTCCGGTGTCGGAGTAGTGTCTTCTATCTCAAGGGATGGCAGGTCGGCGGGACCAGGAGCATCCAAGGACACCATCCGTTGGCGCTTGGACAGCTTGCGCCCCTCATCCCGCGCAAGATTGAGCGCGATGGCGTAGATCCAAGTCTTGACCGTCGCACGCGGCTCGAAGGTCTTCGCCTTGAAGAATACGCGCACGAACGTTTCCTGCACGACATCGCGCGCGCCGGCCTCGTCCCGGAGGTAGCGGAACACAAAATAGAACAAGGGCTCCCGGTGGCGGTCGATCAGCTCATTGAGTGCCGATTCATTGCCCGCCTGGAGTGCCTCGATGAGCGGCAGGTCGGGGTCCACGGGTCAGGGAGACTGCTCCAGCGCCTGTTGAGCAAGGACCAGCAATTTGTCCCCTTGCTCCGGGGTCAGCACGGCACGCATAGCGAATACGTGCTCGATGGAAACCTTCTGCAGGTCGCCCATGCAATGATGCACGTGCTCGACGGCGGCGGTGACCCGTGGCGTATAAGCCTTGTCCTCGGCGATGGCCCGGGCGAGTTGACGGTTGGCCTCACGCAAGGCGTCAGCCAGGCGGCGCTGCTTGTCGCCAAAGCTCTGTTCGATGGGTTCGAGGGCCTTGTGCTGGGCTTCCGTAAGTTTCAATTCCCGGTGGAGCCATTCGTGCGACGCAATGTCATCCGAAGTCACCTGGGGCTGCGACACCCGCATGGTAAGGTAACAGGCGATTGCTGCGACGGCCGCGATGGCGGACAAAAAGAGAGCGACCTTCTTCATCGGTGGGACTCCCGGGCCACAAGGCCAGGTTGGGTGAAGATGGAGCCGAGTGGATTCTGGCTGACCGCGAAAACCTCAAAGTGGATAGACTGGCGGGCGAGGCGCCGCTCGTTCTGCGTGCGCCCGGCCACTGCTGCGGGCACCATCCCTACCAGGGCCGCAAAGGCGAGCGCCGCGATGGCCATCCGCGGTTCCGTAAAAAGATCGCGCAGGTCCAAGGTGGAGAAGATCCGGGCCCAGCCCGATTGTCGCCGGCGTTGCTCGATAGCGCCCCAGATTTCCGAGCGCGATGGGCCTTTGAACGCTGGGAGCGGCTGTTTGGCGTATGCCGTCAGCATGGAGTCGAGATCGTTGCTCATGGTGGGTTTAACGTAGGCAGAAGGGAGTTTCCCTCAAGAATCTACTGTTCGGCAGGCAAGTTACTCTAGGCCCAAACCGCGGGCCAGCCCGACCGCAATATCTGCACAGGTCTTGACAAGAAATGGCTGAGGGAAAGTGCCATCCAGCGGGGTATAACCTTATGTCAACAAGATCAACTCAACCCGATCCCCCATGAATACCACGTCTCTCATCAAGCCCGCCGGCCTCTCCCTCGGCCTGCTTTTCGCCGCCCTGATTTCGAGTAACGCCGTCGCCGGTCCCGGCCCCCAATTCTGGGCGGCGCAGGGCAAGCCGAAGGCTGACACCGCCGTTTTGGCCACGAAAGCCGACGCCACTCCGGTCAAGCTGTGCGCCGGCGCGGAAGTCGTGCCGGTGACGATCATGAAGCCCATGATGGCGAATGGCAAAGGCCCGCTGACTCCCGTGCAAGTTGGCACAAAGACCGTCTGCCACATGTGCCCGGTCACCACGGTTGTCACGCGCAACGCCTTGCCCAATGGCAAGGGGACGCCGTTCACCACCGAAGTGACCAAGGTTGGCGCCGAGCACAACTGCGCCAAATGCACCGGAGCACCGGTCAAGGCCTGATCTGGATCTCTGAGAACATGTCCCAGCGGTCCTCCTAGTCACCAGTCCCGCCGCCCGTTGCCGACCGCAGCGGGCGGTCCTCGTCTCGCCCTCTAAATGAAACCATCCTCCATCGCATTGCTCCTGTCCGGGTTGCTCTTGCTCGTATCTGGCTGCACCGTCCCCCCTTCGGGGCCCGAGAAGCAAGCACGCGCTGAGTCAACCCGCCTCGGCCAGGTGCTGCACTCGGCCGACCAATCCCTTCCAGGGCCACAGGCTCCGCTCGCTGACTACCTCAGGTTTGCGGTGCTACGGCATCCGCAGGTGCGCGCCGCCTACAACGATTGGCGGGCGACTGTGTTGGCAATCGCACCCACCCGGGCGCTGCCAGATCCGCAGTTGACGTTCGAGGCTGATGTGGCCGACACGCTGATGACCTTCATGCCCGGGCTGATGTTCGACTTCATGACGCCCGGCAAACGCCGCGCCATGGCAAACGAAATGACCGCGGCCAGCCAAGTCGCCTACCGCACCTACGTTGCCACCGTCTTGGAAGTAGCCACCGGTGTGCGCAAGGCATGGCTGGAATTGGCCTATGTAGACGAGGCGCTCCGTCTGCGTGACGAGGCTATCGGAGCGCTCAATCAGGCCACGGCCATGGCTGGAGCCGACTATGTCACCGGCCGAGGCATGGGGACCTTAGAAACCCAGCTCCGCCTCGAGAACGAGGTGGCCAAGGTCCGCTCCGAACTCGCCACGCTCGGCGACCGCAGGGTTGCCGCACGCACTCGCTTTAAGTCCGCGCTGGGGCTCACCACCTCGGACGCCGATCCGTCCTGGCCACAGGCGACGCTCGCGCCCACGGTGCTCCCCAGCGAGGACGAACTCTGGCGCCGCACCCTCGCCGCCAATCCGGACCTTGGCCGGATGCGCGCGATGGTGGAGATGGCCATTGCCAGCGTCGCCGTGGCCCGCAAGGCGGGGACGCCCGATTTCACGCTCGGTGCGATGGCTGATTTCAAGGCGGACCCCTTGATGATCCGGCCGACCGCCACGGTTACGTTGCCCATCTGGCGCGAGAAAATCCAATCCAACATCGCGGCGGCCAAGGCCCGGCGCGATGCCGCGGTGGCGCGGGTGGGCGCCGAGCAGCTCAACATGGCGGCCCAGCTTGCCCAGATGCTCTACATGGTCCGCGAAAGCGATCGGATGATCGAGTATATCGACACGACCGTCTTGCCGAATTACGCGCGCCTCATCGCAAGTGTTGAGGCCGGCTATCAGGCTGGCATGACCGGCCCCGGGATGATCCCGGAAACACGGGTCATGGCGCTGAGCATGCGGCTCGAACGCTCCGCCGCCCTGCGCGACCGCGAGAATGCCGTCACCGACCTTCTCCTGATGACGGCCGATATCGCCCCTGCGGGCGCCCCGCTTCTGGCCGAATCCCCGAATTCCCCCCGTTAACCTCCTTTACAATGAAATCCCTGTTTCGATTCCTTCCGTTCCTCTTGCTTGGGCTTTTCGCTGCGACCGCTCTGTTCGCCGCCGAACAGCTCTACACCTGCGGCATGCACCCGCAGATCATCAAGAAGGAGCCGGGCAACTGCCCGATTTGCGGGATGAAGCTGACCCCTATCCGCGCCAACACGGCGAACGCGTCGGGCGAGCGGAAGGTCAAGTTCTACAAGTCCACCATGATGGCAGGCGAAGTAAGCCCGAAGCCGGGGAAGGACTCGATGGGCATGGACATGGTCCCCGTCTATGAAGGCGGGGACGCCGCCTCTGCGAATATCCAAATTGATGCCGCCACGATTCAGCGGATGAACCTCCGCACGGCGGTGGTCGGGCACGGCCCGGTGCATCGTGATTTCCGGACGGTCGGCACCGTCAATTACAACGAGCAGGGCCTGCGCGACATCACGACCAAATACGAGGGATGGCTGGAGAAGCTGTTCGTCAACTCCACGTGGGCCGTGGTCAAGGCGGGCGATCCGCTGTTTGAAATCTACTCGCCGGACCTCTACAACGCCCAGCTCAACTATGTTGTGGCGCTACGCGCGGATGGCGAAGCCGGCGGCACCTTGAGCCGCGCCGCGCTGGCCCGCCTGCAGCTGTTCGATGTGCCCGACGAGGTCATTGCCGAAGTAACCCGGACGAAGGAGCCACATCGCACGATGGTGTTTCGCGCACCCTCAGATGGCGTGGTGATCGAGAAGATGGGCGTGGCCGGACAGATGATGAAGCCCGGTGAACGCATCTACCGGCTCGCCGACCTTTCCTCGGTCTGGGTCCAGGCGGAGATTTACGAGAAGGACCTGCCTTACGTGCGCGCAGGGGCGCCGGCGCTGGTCCGGAGCAGTTATGGCCCTGAACGCACGTTTGCAGGCAAGGTGGATCTGCTCCTGCCGCAGGTGCAGGAACAGACCCGGACAGCCACGGCGCGCATCGTCCTCCCCAACACTGACGGCTTCCTCCGCCCCGGCATGTTCGTCGATGTGCGATTCTCAGCCCAACTTGCCGACGACGCGGTCCTTGTGCCCGACATGACCGTCCTCAGAAGCGGCGAGCGCAACACGGTGTTTGTCGCGTTGGACGGTGGTTACTTTGAGGCCCGCGAGGTGAAACTCGGTGCGCGCAGCGACGGCAATAACTACGAAGTCCTGAGCGGCCTGCAGGCTGGCGAACGTGTCGTCACGTCGGGTCAGTTCATGCTCGATTCGGAGAGCCAGCTTCGTGAGGCGATCCAAAAGATGCTCAAGCCGTCGGATACCGCAGTTGAACCTGCGGCCCCCCCCACGCCGCCGGCCAGCACCCCCAAGGCCAGTGGTGCCATCGTGGCGCCCGATGCCCTCAAGACGCTGGCATTTGCCGGAGCCGATGCTGCCGCGCCGCTGGCGAAGGACGACCTGACGGAGTATCAGGCGCAACTGCCGGCACTCCGGGCCGCCCTCACCGTATTTTTTGCCGCCAATGAACACGCCGCCCATGGCCCCTTCGGTGCCTTCAAAAACGGACTGGCCGAGCCCACCGACCTCAAGTCGGCCCGCCGCGAATTCGCGTCCCTAAGCTCGGCCATCGCGGACGCAGTGCTCACCGCCCACCTTGTAGCCGAAACGGGCCTGCACGTGTTTGAGTGCTCAATGGCGAAGGCGCGCTGGTTGCAACGTGATGCGGGCACCAAGAACCCGTATTACGGCGAGAAAATGCTGACCTGTGGTGACGAGATCACCGAACCGGAAGCCGCGCCCAAGACGGGCATGATCCAAACCGCACCGCCGCTTGATGCCAAGGCCATGGCCGGTGGACTTCCTCCGGGCCATCCGCCCATTGGTGGCACGATGTCCGTGGTCGACTACCTCCGTGCGCAACCGGGCATTGTCAGCAACGACACCAAAGCCGGTGCGGCTGGGGAAGGCTGCGGCAGCTGCGGGATGTCAGCGGCGGCCATGGCGGCGGGTGAGCCCTGCGAACACGACAAGAAATAGCCCCACCGACCACCTCTCAACTCTCCACCGGCCGCGCCCCCAGCGCCGCCCCTGCCCCCCTCCCAACGTGCTTACCGCGATCATCAACTTCTCCCTGAAGAACAAATTCCTCGTGCTGGCGGCCACCGTGGCGCTCGTGCTCGGCGGCATCTACGCGCTGCAACGGATTCCTCTCGATGCGATACCCGATCTCTCGGACACGCAGGTGATCATCTATACCGAGTGGCCCGGGCAGGCTCCGCAGATCGTCCAGGACCAGGTGACCTATCCGATCACGACCAAGATGCTGTCCGTGCCCTCGGCGAAGGTTGTGCGCGGCTACTCGTTCTACGGCTTTTCGTTCGTCTATGTGATCTTTGAGGATGGCACCGACCCGTATTGGGCGCGCAGCCGCGTGCTCGAATACTTGAACGGCCTGCAGGGCAGCCTCCCGGCCAGCGTGGCGCCGCGCCTGGGGCCGGACGCCACCGGCGTCGGTTGGGCGTTCATGTATTCTCTTAACTCGAAGAACCACGACCTGGCCCAGCTCCGTTCGATGCAGGACTGGTTTCTCCGCTACCAGCTGGCGAGCGTGGACGGCGTGGCCGAGGTCGCCTCGGTCGGTGGCTATGTGAAGCAATACCAGATCACGGTCGATCCGCACCGGATGCACGCCTACAACCTGTCCATCGCCGACGTGGCGATGGCGGTGCAGAAGAGCAACGGCGAGGTGGGCGGTCGCTCGGTCGAAATGGCAGAAAAGGAATTTGTTCTCCGCGTGAAAGGCTATGTCACCTCGGTGGACGATCTACGCAAGGTCGCCGTGGGCCGCGGCCCCGGTGGAACGCCAATACTGCTCGGAGAAGTGGCCAACGTGGGACTCGGCCCCGACATGCGCCGGGGCGTGGCGGAGCTCAACGGCGAAGGCGAGACCGTAGGGGGTATCGTGGTCGTCCGCTACGGCGTCGATACGCGCCAGGTTATCCAAGCGGTCAAGGCGCGCCTGGACGAGGCGATGAAGAGCCTGCCCGAGGGCGTGACCTACTCGATTGCCTACGATCGCACCGCGCTCATCGACCGCGCCGTGCGCACGCTGAAGGAGAAGCTCATCGAAGAGAGCATCGTGGTCGCGCTGGTGTGTCTGCTCTTCCTGATGCACCTGCGGAGTTCTTTTGTGGCGATTGTCATCCTGCCGATTGCCGTCCTCGCCTCCATTGCGATCATGTTCGGGCAGGGCTTGAGCGCGAACATCATGTCCCTCGGCGGCATCGCCATTGCCATCGGCGCCATGGTGGACGCCGTGATCATCATGATCGAGAACGCACACAAGCACATGGAGCACGACGGCGGCAAGAAGCCGCATTGGGACATCATTCGGGACGCCTCGATCGAGGTCGGCCCAACGCTGTTTTATTCGCTGCTCGTCATCACCGTTTCCTTCCTGCCGGTCTTTACGCTACAATCGCAGGAAGGCCGTATGTTCAAGCCCCTCGCGTTCACCAAGACCTACTCGATGGCGGCGGCGGCCATCCTGTCGATCACCCTCGCGCCGGTGCTGATGGGGTTCTTCATCCGCGGGAAGATCCCCGCCGAGGACAAAAACCCGGTAAATCGCTTCCTGATCTGGCTCTATCACCCGCTGCTGGACGTGATGATCAAGTTCCGCTGGGCCGTGATCATCACTGCCGCCGTGATCGTCGGCTGGGTGTTCTTCCCTTGGAATTCCATCGTCGCCCGCGTCCTGCCGGACGGGGGCTTCAAGGACGTGGCCCTGAAAGCCGGCAAGGCGTTTCCCTACCAGAACATAGGCTCGGAGTTCATGCCGCCACTATATGAGGGCGACCTGCTCTACATGCCGACGACGTTCCCTGGTATTTCGCCGACCAAGGCGCGCGAACTCATCCAGCAGACCGACCAGATCATCAAGTCGTTCGCCGAGGTGCATCACGTCTTCGGCAAAATCGGCCGCGCCGAGTCGGCCACAGATCCGGCGCCGATGGACATGATCGAGACCACGATCATGCTCAAGCCCGAGGAGGAATGGCCCGTGGTCGACATCCAAGATGACACCGGCAAGGTCATCGCCCACCGGAGGCGCACCATTGACGAACTCACTGCGGCGATGAACAACGCCGTGCAGATCCCCGGCCTGACCAACGCGTGGACGATGCCGATCAAGACGCGTATCGACATGCTCGCGACCGGAATCAAGACGCCCGTAGGTATCAAGGTCGCTGGCTCCGACCTGCGCGAGTTGGAGCGGATCGCCCAGGAAATCGAAGGGGTCATTCGCCGCGCACCCGGCACCAGCAGCGTCTTTGCTGAGCGCGTGATGGGCGGCAACTACGTCGAGTTCGACATTGATCGGGATGCGATTGCCCGCTTCGGGCTGACCGTCGGTGAAGTGCAGGAGGTGCTGCAGGTCGCGTTGGGCGGCATGCCGCTGACCACCACGGTGGAGGGGCTTGAGCGCTACGGCGTGATTCTCCGCTATGAACGCGACTACCGCGAAAACCTCGAAGCTCTGCGCGAAATCCTTATCCCGGTGAAGAGTGCGGGTGCCGGCGGCAGCATGGGCGGGGCCGGAAGCACGTCTGGCATGGCGCAGGTGCCGTTGAGCCAGCTGGCCAAGGTGCGCGTCGTGGCGGCCCCGATGGGCATCAAGAGCGAGGCGGCGATCCCGAACGCCTGGATCTATGTCGATGTGCAAGGCGTCGATCTCGGCAACTACGTCCGGGGGGCGCAGCGCACGGTTAACGAGGCCATTCAGCGTGGCGAAATCAAGGTGCCGGCGGGCTACACGATACTCTGGAGCGGCCAGTATGAATACATGCAGCGGGCGCAGGCCCGCCTGATGCTCGTCGTGCCGCTCACCCTTCTGCTGATCATCTTCATCATCTACCTCAACACCAAGTCGTGGATCAAGACGCTGATCGTTCTCCTGGCGGTCCCGTTCTCGCTCGTCGGCGCGTTCTGGGCGCTCCACCTCTTCGGCTATAACATGAGCGTGGCTGTGTGGGTCGGCATCATCGCCCTGGCGGGCCTCGACGCCGAAACCGGCGTCGTGATGCTGCTCTATCTCGACCTTGCCTATGACGAGTGGAAGACCAAGGGGCGTCTGCTTACCACCACCGATCTGCGCGATGCGATCTACCACGGCGCGGTGAAGCGCGTTCGTCCGAAGGCCATGACGGCGGCGGTCATCATCGCCGGCCTAATGCCGATCCTCTGGAGTCATGGCACCGGGGCCGATACGATGAAGCGCATCGCCCTCCCGATGGTCGGAGGTGTCATCACTTCCACGTTGATGGAACTGCTGGTGTATCCGGCCATTTTCTACCTGTGGCGTGCGCGGTCCCTCCCCAGGACCACACTGCCGGAGCCGCCCCCAGCAACTGAGCCCGCCGTCGCGAGCACCTGAACAGCCGACCGCAACCACATCTGCGCGAAATTTCGGTGCCGCGAGGGCACCTCAAACAACAAACCCCATGAAAACCATCGCAAAGCTGATCCTCCTCGCGGGCCTCATTACAGGCGCCGCTGTTCCGGTCATTGCTGGTCCGGGTCCCCAATACTGGGAGACCATGCGCAAGAAATCACAGTTCGAGGCCCTGAAGCCGGGCGACAAGATCGTCTACGTCTGTAACCAGTGCCAGACCGTCACCGAGAAGACGGTAGCCAGCCGGGACGAGGCCATGGAGCACTGCAAAGAGGGTGCGACGGTCACTTGTCCCTCGTGCAAGACGAGGGTGCGGGTGGTCGTGAAGGGACCGCCCAAGAATCAGACGATAGTTCGTGAGGTCACCTACGTGAACGACAAGGGCGAAGAATGCTTCTTCGTCGCCAAGCTCGCCGACAAGAAGTGATGCGACCTGCTCCGGATGCGGCCGCATGCCAGACCCTGTAGCCACAACCCACCACGGGCCGCCCCAGACTAAAGATGGGACGGCCCAACATCTCCCGAGACATGAACGACACCGACAAGACCTGCGCAGTTTGCGGGAAGGACTTGGCCAACACCGGCGGCGTGGCGCACCTGTATCATGGTGGGAAGCCTTTCCCCCTGTGCTGTCCCGTCTGCATGGATCTGTTCCAACGTGCGCCGGCACGCTTCGCCTGCGGTGAGCGTCCCCAGACAATCGTGGAAGAACTCCTTGCCGAGATGAAATGGAAGGCCCCAGGCCGCTGGTAGATGTCACTATGAAAGCGATCACGACATTGCGCAATTTGCTCCGGACTTGGAAGGTGTCGCCGCCCCCCGCGCCCGGGTTTCAGGCGGCGGTGCGGCGCCGCATTCGCCTCCGACAGTGGAAAAGGCCACGCTCCTGAGTCAGCCGATTCGCCCCGTTGGCTGCAAATACCAGAGGGATCGGCCTGCGCAGGTGCGTTAAAGGGGTGTCCTACCTCGGATACCCGACCATGAAACCCACCGTTCTGACGCTCGCCTTGCTGTTCTTGACCGGCTGCGCCACGCCGTTCCGCGCCCCTTCCGATGTTCGCGACATCAAGCTGGAGCGCGTCGGCTCCCCCGCGGTGGATGTCGATAAAATCTGGCTGGAGCGAAAAGCAGGGCCGCTGATCCTCAAGGGTTCTGTGGTCAAGCAATTGGCGGCCGAGGATACGACTCAGACTCACCTCGACGTGACACTCTACGATTCGGCCGGACGAGTGCTCCGTTCCACCATTGAGCATTTCGAACCACGACAAATACGCCGCCAGTGGCGTCGGCCGGGGTTCGGCACCTATCAGGTGACACTTGACCCTCTTCCAGTAGGCACGGCTCGTATCGAGGTTCGTGCCCATGAAGGTGCCCACCCCTCCCCCTAGCGGGCTTGAAGCCATTCGCTTGAACTTCTCTGCTATTCCTATGTTCAATCCCAAACGGATCTACGCTCTACCCGTGAGTGCGCTTGGCTTGATTGCCTGTTCGATCTTCTTGAGCGCCTGCACGACGCCTCCGGTCGCTACACCTGCTGCTATTATTTTGTCCGATGACTTACGCTTCAACTGGGTGCCGCCCAACCTTGGTCATAAAATGGAGATTTTCATTTCCTCCGGACGCTACACTCGATCGGCCGAACAGTGGGACGTAGTTTACTACGAGTCTGATAGTGGTTTGGTCTCCCGGGCTTACGTGGGACTACCCGCAGAGAAGGTGAAAGGCGGGATAGGTTATTTTAAGGAGAAAAGACGATACTTTGTCTGGGAGTTCGCGCCTTCTATCATCGCGCAAACTCCGTGGGCTCTAATTTCTAATATGACCGAAAAGGGACCCTTGGTGCAAATATACCTAGGTCAAGTTCCCAAGGAACTGGAGCCCCGTCTACGCCTTGAAAAGTAGGGCAACCCGGAATGACTCCGTTGTGCTATCGGGCGCGGGCCGGCAGGCGTGGCTGGGGCTGGGCGCCAGCTACGAGTTTTGATGTTTTCGGGAAGCCACCCAAAAAGTTGAGGGATCGGACGCCGGCTGCCGTTTAACCTCACGAAACTTCAATCAAATCTATATCTATGCAACTCCTCCGCTCTCTCTCCATCGCTGCAGCCCTCTTTGGTGCTGCGGCGACCGCCAGCACGGCCTTCGCCCACGAAGGCCATGACAAGGGCCAACTCGTCCCGGTGACCGAAAAGGACGCCGCCTGGATCGCCAAGGCCAAGGCCGAATACCCGACCACCGCCTGTATCGTTTCCGGGGACAAACTCGGCGGCGACATGGGCAAGCCCGTTGACTACATCTATCGCCTCGAGGGCAAGCCGGACCGCCTGATCAGCTTCTGCTGCAAAGACTGCCTCAAGGACTTCAACAAGGACCCCGAAAAATACCTGAAAATCCTCGATGGCGCAGCCAAGAAGGACGGCGACGCCCACGCGGGCCACAAACACTAATATCACACCGACTCACTTGCTTCGCCCGGCTTCCGCAGGAAGTCGGGCAGAGTCTTTTGTCATGGACCAACTCCTGGAACTGTTGGGTCGGCTGCATCCCGTAATCCTGCATTTTCCGTTGGTGTTACTGGTCCTGGGGTCCGCCGTGGAGCTTTTCCGGTATTTCCGGGACAGCCCGTTTCTCGCGCAGGCGGTGCGTGGGCTCTTCGGGCTGGGCGCGATTGCAGCATTGCTTGCGGTTGGCAGCGGTTGGTCGCTCGCGGCCCACGAACATATCCGCTCGGATCAACGATCGATTTTAGAACTGCACCGATGGATTGGGCTTGCGGCCGCAGCGTGGTCTGTAGCCGCATGGCTGTCAGCCCGCGCCTGGAGTGACGCGCAAAGCGCGAAGCAGATCTGGGGGCGCCGCACCGTGGTCATCGTCACTTTCGTCCTTATCGTGGTCGCCGGTCATCTCGGCGCAGTCCTCGTCTGGGGGCACGAGTGGTTTTCGCTCAATTCATCTTGACCTGCCTCTCTATGCCCAGCCCACCTTGGACGCCACGCCGGGGCCGGCTACCGGCTGGTGGCTGATTGAATCAATGGAGCAATCCGCCGCCTCATCGAAAATAAACGGCGAGCGCGTTGAGCCCAGGCGCAGACCCAGCGGTTTGGTCCGGGCGTCGCTCATGCTCCGGCCCGTTTCCACACCGCCGGGACAGCTGGGCCGGAGGTGGCGCGACGAGGGGCAGCCAACGGCTCGCGTTGCTCGCCGCCCGCTGCCCCCGGCACGCTAATGGATTCAACGGCGGACTCGGCCAGCCTCGTCGGTCGGTTCAATCCGCATCCCCGTGACCAAGGGCCCTAGGTATGATTCACCTTCGGTCAAACTGGCGGAGTCGCCGACGCCAACCTGCGCGGCCCGGGCTTGGCTGACGGAAAGGTAGATTAGCCCCAAGTGCTGGCCACGCACGTTGACCACGTGAGTGGCGAAGGTGATGTCACAAGCGGTCTCGTCTTCCGCAAGTTCGATCCGAAGGAGCAAGGCATAGGGCAGAGCAATCCGCTGGCGATGGCCGTGCAGTCGTAGGCAAACCGCCGGCATATCTTGCGTCACTAGACAGACGGGATCACGCGGCCGGAGGATTTCCCCGCCGGGATGCTTGGGCTTGAGTCCGCTCATATGCGCATGCGCGTGGTTTGCGCGGGATTTTCAGAATGGTGGTGGCGAGGCGATGATTCGTAAGCCGGCGAGTGCGACGGGGCGCGCTCCACTACTAGCCTGGGGATGTAGTGCACCTCTGGGGCCGGGAGGAACCGCGCGTCCGGCTGGATGACGAGATAAGCCGCGACTTGTGCCCTGACCTGCTGGAGATAGCTCCAGGCCCGGGCCAGATGGGTTCGGAGCGCAGGCCTAATCGAGCGCGTGAATTCCAGTGCGCTCGTCCTTGCCTCGCTTCGCAGGCCGGCAGCATTGAGAAAGTCTTCGCGATCGGGGACGAAGATCCGGACGGATTCCCTTCCGCGGGTGGCGGCGACGTAAAGGCCTTCGCGGGAGGCGGCACCAGCCAGAAAGACCTTGTCCACGGTGACGCCTTGCGAGGCGTGGGAAGTGAGCGCGTAACCGTAGGCCACTTGTCGGGAGTGGAGAGTGGAACCGTCCTGCAGGACGAGCTGGCCAAAAGCGTTGACCGATTGGGCGGTCACTGTCGTGCCGTTAGCCAGCCGGCGAATCTGGCCGGATGGGGCCACGGCGAGCGCGATGGAGCAGAGGCGCAGCCGGTCGCCGACGGCGACGGGATTGGGCCGCTCCTCGCAGACGGTCCAAGCGAGTCCGGACTGGCGCGGGGATAGCGATAGCTCGCTGGCGCCACGGGCCACGACCAGCCTCCCCTGTTCCTTACGCAGCACCCGCAGCTCGTCGCCTTTCTGGAAATGCTTCGTCGTCTTGTGGGCGACCAGGACGTCCCCGGAGCGGTAGCAGCGGTGATCCTTTTGTTGTGCCCGGGTCCAGTCCTTGGCGCGCAGGGCGACAAAATCCTGGTCCGGCCCGGACAACTTCTTTTCGCCCCGGAGCCGGAAGCGCGCGAGCAGATTGAGCTGGTCGATTTCCTTCCAGGTCGGGGCCACCATGAGGGTGGTTTTCGCGCGCTCCTGCAGGCCGTCGCGCGTGCGGACCTGCTTGGTTTCCTTTGAAGCTTCCAGCCATTCGTCGACCATCCGCAGTTGGCGAACGGCGGGGGGGTCGACTTCGACGATGGCACCCATTTTGTCGAGTTTGCGCAGGCCGGCGGCGAGCCGACCGGCCGCCAGATCCTCTGCGGCTTTGCGATAGGCCGGGTTGGCTGCTTGCCGGTGAACTTCACTGAGCGTCACGACGCGCACGCGACTTTCCTTTTCAATGATCCGGGCGGCATCGCCCGCCTCGACGCTCTTGTGCTGCGCCGAATCCCCCACGAGTAGCAGGCGGGCCTTTTGTTCGGTGGTGATATCCACCAGTTGCTTGAGCTGGCGGGTGGAAAGGAGGCCATATTCGTCGACTATAATCATTTCGTGGCGGAGGGACCGCTGGAGGGCGGGATCGACGAGCAGGCGTTGGACGGTATGGGTCGACTGGAGGACCGCATCCGCTGAGGCGCGGCCCGCAGCCGGCTGTCCCGACCCGTCACGTTGCAGGACCTCGACGGCCTGGGTGCTGGGGGCAAAGCAGGCGACTTTTATCCCGAAACGTGTGACGCCTTCGATAATGGTGGCCAGAGTCTGGGTTTTGCCCGTGCCGGCCCGGCCGCGAAGGACCGTGACGGAGTCGTGTGAGTTGAGCACCGCCTCGACGGCCGTGCGCTGCTCGTGGGAAAGACAGGCGCTTTCGTCGGAAGCGATGAAACCCAAGCCGCCGTCGCGGGCCCCAGCTCCGTCATTAAGCTGGCGGATGAGGTTGCGCTCGAGATCGAGGGCCTCCTGCGTGGAAATCTGGCCACCGGACTGGAGCAGGCGCCGATCCGTCGCGAGCGCCGACTTGACCGCATCAAGGGAATGGACGCCGTAGGTCTCGCGGAGGATTTCAGCGGTGAACTCATGGTCGGACACGACCGTCCGACGTTCGAAGAGGTGCTCGGTGGCGCGGGTGATGGCCTCGGGGAGGCTGAGGACTTGGGATGCGGCCTGAGGGGCACCGGATTTGAGCGCCCGCAGTTGCTCAAGTTCGCTGGCGCTGACTTGAGCGAGCTGACCTTCGCGGACCTGATCGGGAGTCAGCTCATATTGCTTCGCGGCGCGGTTTTCACGGACGAGGATGGCGATTTCGTCGCGGGAGAGCTCCCGGCCGAGCTCGGCCTCGCGTGCGGCAATGGCCTGGTCGCGCTGCTGCGCCCGCTTTGAAAATCGCTCCAAAAGCTCCGGGGGGACGCCGGCCAGTTCAAAGCCGTATGACCGGCGTTCGATCTGGTAGCCGAGGCGCTGGACTTCGCGGGCTAGGGCGTTCCGGTAAACCTCCGTGAGATACTTGGTCCGTTCGAAGATATTCGAGCTTTCGAGTGCCAGCAGCCGGCCTCCGTTCGAATCACTTCGGGTGACATTGAAGATGAAGGCATGCGAATGGAGGTGCGGATCAAGGGCCCGGCTTTCGCCGTGTCGGAAGACTGCGGCGGCGATGGCGCCGGAGGGGACATAGCGCTTGTTTACGCCGCGGCCGGTCTGGTGGCAGGCATGGACCTCCAATTCGCGCAGGGCTTCGGATACGGCTGTTTCATGGGCGGCAAGGAGGCGGTCATCACCGCCTAGGAAGGCTTGGATCGAGACGGACTTGGGGGCGTTGAAGGTGGCGTCGTAGCCAGCCCGGCGGCCGGCGGCCATCCGCTCGGTGAGCTTTTCATTCGTGACGGCGTGATGGTTCGAGGCGATCCGCTCGAACGCCTCGTCGCTGATGTTCGCGCCCTCGGTCAGCCCTACGGCGGCACAGAGCCGGCCGTGGCAGGTGCCTTCGACCTTCATGCCCTGGGCGTAGTAGTCGGCCTGGCGGAGGTATTCCCCGAGGGCTTTGCTGAAAGCCTTGCAGGTGCGAATCGTCAGCATCCGCCACCTCCGTAAACCAAACTTAGGACATAGGAACCAAGGATAACTCTACCTGAAAAATGAACTGACAACCTATGAAACCAAAAACGCAAAGAGACCAACTCAACTAAAATACCTAAACCAAAGTCCAAGAAATCAACCAACCTGATGAACCAATTAATGAATGAACCCCAAAGGTAACCTGATTCACCTGACAAAAATAAAACAAAACAGTAAGGGAGGACACCAACGTCCAAGCGTTTCCGCTTAGAGTGCGCCTCAGGCGCTCCCGTTGCACTCCCCAACCACCACGCATACAGTGCCCCATTCACCACCATGTCACTGCCCAACCACTCCTCACCCACTACCCCGCGACCCGCCACGCTGACCCAAGCGGTGGCCCAGGCGCGGCATCCCCGCAACCACGCAACCGCGCAGTTGGAACCGCATCGCGAGGAATTGCTGCGGCTGGCCCAGGCCGGGGATTCGGCCGAGACACTGGCCACAGGCCTGGGACTGATCGGCATCCAGATCGGTCGCGAAACCATGCGGCGGTGGCTCCAGCAGGAGTTGGGGCGCCGGCCGCCCAAACGCCGGAAGGCGAGAACAGCCGCAGTGCCGTCAGCTAGCGCCTCCGCAACCACTCTGGCAATCACGACCGCAACGGCAGAAACCCCCATCACGCCCCAACCAGAGGCACCGGTATCCCTGCCATCGTTTGCACCGATGCGTCCTTCCGGCCTCGTTCTCCCGGGAGAGACCCCGTTCCAGGCGCTGCAGCGCAGGCTGGCCGCTTTAAAAGCACATGACGAGGCGGCGAAAGCCGCCCAAAGTGAGGAGCGAACCGGCTCACCGGGGAAGGATGAATCCATGACTCCATCCTGACCGGGCGCACATCCAAAGGGGAGACGGCGGAGCGAACACCGCTCGCATCGGGTGTTCGCTTAACCTAACAGCTGGGTTGAGGACAATCTTCGCGCCTGACGCCAGACGCTCGGTTTTGCTGGAATCGGGCCGGTGGGGCGGGCATGGATACCGTCATGATCCTGGCCTGCTGCGCCCAAGTCCCCCAGAAACAGACGGTCGCCAACCGGGTGCGTTTTGTGTGCCTGAAATGAGGGCGGGGTCAGGAGGGCAAATATCGCAAGTCCGAAACTGCGGCGGCCCGCGCTTGGGAGGTCGATCCGGCGCCTTGGGATGGACCGGCATCCCCGATCGTGACCAAGCCGGTCAGTCCGGACTCCTGAGAGCTGACTAATTGCGCCAATGCTCGGTCCAGCCCTCGTAGGGATTGCGCGTAGGCATGGATACCGACCAAGGATCGGCTGCGATAAGCCTGTCAGCCAGTTCCGAATCGAGCGTAAACCGCACCGCATCGTTGGTGAGGTAGCCTGGCGCGCGGGTATCGAACCAGCGGGTCAGTTGGCCGGCTTTCTGGACGGCCCGGCGGGCCAGCATCCGGTAATGGGTTTTTCCATACCAGCCCCAGTTGTCATTTTGCTCGGCCCGCCATTCGTCGATCATGGCGGCAAGGGTCTTCTTCTTGGCGGCGGCGCGAAGGCGTGGCAGGGCATCGAGCAGGTAGCCTTCGGCCGGGTGTCCATGCGCCAGGGGCTGTTGCAGCCGGCCAAGAAAGGCACCCCACCATGGCGGATGGATGCGCTGCATCCGGGCCGGCACTGTATAATGCGCCGCGTCGGCGAAAAAGGTATCAGGGATGCCCCGCAGCTGGTGGCCTGCCCAATGCGCGCGGACGGCTGCGGTGCGGGCCGCCCGGACGTAGGGCTCATAAAGTTTCCTGAGCCGTTCGACGTCGGCTTGGTATCGCTCCATATCGGCCTGAAGCGAAGCGAGCTGTGGTGAACCCGTTTCGGAGCTAGTGTTCCGCTCGGCGAGCCAAGCTTCGATGAATCTATCTTGGGCCCCCTCCATCGCTGTGAAAAGTTTGAGATAGCCCGGACCTCCCGCCTGGTCGTAGGCCGGTTCGGTCACCTGTTGCGCAATCAAGGCAGCTTCCACGGAGCGTCGATGAAGCTGTTTATGACGGATGGCCGCACCGATGTGGGCCACGAATGGAACAGCAAGTTGGGGACGGTCAGCCAAACAACCCGGGAGGCGGAAAGTCGATAAAGCGCGGGACACGCCCCAGTCGGTCAAGACTTGGGTCCAGGAGTTAAAGCCGGCGGGTAGAATAAGGTGCAAAAGGCGTGCAATATAGCACAGGTTGGAAAACTGTCCAACGGGTCGTGCGCGGGTTCAGGGTCATACGCGGCTTGAGACTGTGGATCGATATTCTGAGGGCTGTTGAGGGGGCTGTTTCGGTCTTTGGGCGAGCGCGATTTGGAGTCGGCGGACCTCCGCGCAGCGGATTCCGCTGCGCTGCCACGGCGTGCCCGGCCTCGGGGGCCGGCACGCCTATCTGGGGGCTCTCCGGCTGCCTCCAGGCCCCGGGCCGCGCCCGGCGGGATCTGCCAGACCCTACCGCAGGCGGGGCTTCCTGGCGTATTTCAGGAAGTCGGGATGGAGCAGTTGCCAGAGTTCCAGATGATAGAGGCGGGCGAAGCGCTCCACCGTGTCCAGCCAGATGTGATGTCCTCGGCCCGATTCTAGGCGCTGGTAATACTTGTAGCTCACCCCGGTGAATTCCGCCACCTGCTGCTGGGTCAGGTCAAATTCGGAACGAAGTTTGCGCAAACGGGAGGAGATGTCTTTCAGGGTTGCCACCGGTTCATCCTAACCGGGATGCCAAAATGGGAACACCCCACAGGTGGGGGGTGTTTGCTTTACTTTCCAATTCGGGCTGTCCAGACAGAGACATGTCATTATCCAGTCAAAATCCCGTTCAGCCCCAAGCGCAGCAGACCGCACCGTTTATCCTCGTTGTCGATGACTCCGAGTTATTCCGGGAGACGATCCAAGCCGTCCTCGAAAATCACGGCTACCAGACGATGACGGCAAATGACGGTGGCGCGGGCCTGGCCCTTTTTCGCGAACACGGCAAACATGCCCGGGCGGTGATAACGGATCTGGATATGCCGGTGTTGAATGGATTGCAGATGCTGGCAGAGATTCAGCGGCTGGCCCCGGAGGTGAAGGTCATCTGCATCAGCGGTTCACCGGCAGCATTGGCCAGGGTGCCGCAGGCGCCTCGCCGGGTGCTTGCCCTCCAAAAAACGGCCGACATCGGCGAACTTCTGGCCAGTCTGGAAGTGATGTTACGGGATTGAAGCCATCCGCCCGCAGTCGATTTTGCTAACCACAAGGAGCGAACACCAATCCCGGGTGGTGTTCGCTGCGCGGGCTGTATTTGCGCACCGATTGCCGGCAAAGTATCAGCGATGTCACTCGTCATCCCCAGGCCACCGGGCCAGAAAAAGAATTCGCGCCAAGCCTTCGGGCGGTTAGCGTGGCCCCTGTCCCGTCAGGGATATATGATGCCGACCAAGGGAAGATCCTCGTCTGTCGCCGCCCCTCACGTGGCGGATGGCGGATTTTTGCGGGCCTGCCGGGCGGCGGCGGGGTTGCCCTTTGACGCATTGCGAGCGGCGGCAATTGCCCGGGGATGCTCGCATTACGCCCCATTGTGGCCGAGTCTGACGCCAGCGGATCGTGCCGGGCTGCCGCATGAGGTCTTAGGCTGCGCGCTGCTGCGCGGCCCGGCGAACGCAGAGACTTTTCAATCGATCCGGTGCGGTGCGATGGTCCTAAGCGATCTGGGGAATTCGCCGGAATTGATCGCTGCCGCTGCCGAGCAGTTGGACGTGGCCGGCCGGGTCGCGCACCTCGTCCGGTTGGGATTGTCGGCAGATGTGCACCCGCAGTTTTGGGCTTCGGTGCAGGCTGCCTTGCCCGGCTCGGCGGCCGAAGAACAGGATTTCCTGCCGGGGGTATCGCGCTTGGTCACCGAAACGCGCCTCAGTGGCCCAGGGAAAGGCCCGGTGCGGAAGTGGCTGCGCACGCAATATCGGCGATGAACGCGGCGCAAACGATCGCTGAAACCCTCGACCGGCACCTGACGCAACCCACGGAAGTGGTCGTCTTCGGTGCCGCCGCGCTCCTGCTCGACCGCAAGTTCGCCGGCCGGCTGGCCGGACGCTCCACCAACGATGTGGACATCATCATCCCCAAGGAGCGGGAAATGCGGGTCGACGCCGACCGCACGTTCTGGCGGGCGGTGGAAAAGACGAATCAGGAGCTCGAATCTAAGGGACTGTATATCACACATATTTTCCCGGAGCGCGAAGTGGCGCTCACTCCCGAGTGGAAGCAGCATACCGTCCCGCTTCACAACGACAAGCTGACCAAGCTCAACCTGCAGCGGCCCCGAATGCTCGACCTGGTTGTCTCGAAGATGGGGCGCGGTGACGTGCAGGATTTGGTGGATGTGCGGAGCATGCTGCGGCTGCACCGCGAAACTACGGGCCGCCAGCTCACGGCGGCCGAAATCGCGCAGGCGGCAGCGCGGGCCCAGGTGCCCGAGGTCTATCGCGAAATCTTTCCGCGTGCCAGCGAGCGCATCATCGCGGCCGCCCGAGAGATGGAGATCAGTCCGGACATTCGGCCGACGCAGTCATCTTTCATTGCACCGCCTCCGTCTCCGCGCCAAGGGCCGCGGATGGGGATGTGAATGGCGAGGTGGATCGTTACGCTCGATGGCAGGAGAGGACGCAATGCAGGCCGGCACCGGACTTAGAAGGTTCGCCGGAATCTACGTTGCTGACGGGGAAATCCGGCGGGTCATCCTCGAGGCCCGGGACATCGCGGAAGCCAGGCAACTCGGCGCGAAATGGGGCATTGGCATTGAGGGCGAAGCGTCCGTTTTCTCCGGCGACTGCCCTCCCCCGCTGCCTGAAGCCTATAACGAGAAGACCGCGCGTTACCTGTTAGGAGGCATCTCGCGCACCACGCTCTATGCGGAACTGGCCACGGGACGCCTAAAGCGACTCGCCGGCACGCGCCGGGTGCTCGTGACGCGTCAGTCGATCGAGCGCCGGCATGCGCTCAATTGAAGAGTTCCCCCGGCAGGGGCTCCGCGCCTTACGCGACGCTGGATTTCGCGTCCGCGCGCGGAGCGTTGAAGTCCACTTTCCTGGCGGAGGCCAGACTGTGATCCTTCATCAGGTGGCCATAGGTCTTCATCGCGAGGGCGCCGCCGTCGGCGTGGCCCAGCCAGCGGGAAACCGTCGGGATGTCCACCCCGCTGGCAATGCACACCGACGCGAAGAAATGGCGCAGGTCGTGGTTGCGCAGCGGCGACAAGTTCAGTCGCTGGCAAGCACGGCGCAGAGCGGTCCGCGGTTCGGCCGTGATGACGAGCTTCGTCTTGGGCCCGACCCGGCGGCTTTTAATCCGGTCCAATACCGCCCGCAGAGCCGTGTTCACCGGGATCGTGCGTTCGGCGGAGGCGGACTTGGTGCCCCAGATTTTGAATTCGTCGCCGTGGTCGTCCGCGACCGTCGAGACGGTTGCCTCCTCCTTGCGCATGCCCGAATACGCCAGCAGCTCGGCATGGTCGGCCATCTCGGTCGCCATGTTTTCGAGATAAATCCGCTGTTCAGGATTGGGCCCGAATCCTTCCGCGCCTTCCGGCACTCGGCGCATTTCCGCAAAGATGCGCAGCATGTCCGCCCGGTCGGGCAATTGGAGCCTGTTGCCGCCCTTGCCGCTCTCCCCCCTGCCCTTGGCGAACAGGCCTTGGCGCAGCGTGGTGGAGACCGCGAACGGGTTCTCGATCAGGACCAACTTCTCCACAGCGATATCGAGCATCACGCGGAGCACCCAGAGAGTTTGATTGACGACGGGAGCCTTGAATCCGCGATGCTTCGACTTCTGGAATTTCCATTTCCACTCGGCCTTGTGGAGCAGGTGCTCGCGCAATTCGGCCACGATGTCGGCCGTGACATTGCGTGCCAGGAAGGTGTCAAAGTTGCCCCGGAGCCAGTTGGTCCTAAGGCGCTCGATGTTGCTGGCGCGGCCGATCTTGGTGTTCTCAGCGACCGGAATCGCGTCGAGGCGCGCCTTCATTTCGATCAGCAGGCCGCCCAAGGTATGGAAATCGCCGGTCAGTTCCGCGCCGCGCTGGCGGTCCTTCTCCACTTCTACCTGTCGCTTGGCGTGTTTGAGCTTTGCGACGGTGAAGACTTTCGTCTTTAACGACCGGAATGTCCGAGAGCCATTCAGTTGATATCGCGAGTAATACGTGCCTGACCGCGTATTCAGATAAAGGCCTTCCGGGCCGGACGGCTGCCATGTCGGGGGTCTCGTGCTCATTTGTGGGTGGTATAAACAAGTGGTATATTTGCTCATGACCCCAATGATGCAACAGTATTTCGAGGTCAAACGCGGCCTGCCGCG
>CAZUQB010000008.1:0-34320 GCA_964622405.1 uncultured Opitutaceae bacterium
TGAGCGAGTCGTAGTTGTTCGGGGCGTAGGAGGCGGCCACCCAGGTGCTGGCGCCCAGCAGCGCGAGGAAGGAGAGGCCGAGCGCGGCGGCCAGGGGCTGGTTGACCACGTCATCCGCGGTGGCCGGCGCCGCGGGGTCCGCCGGCGCCGCGGCCAGCCGCCGGGCCGCCCACGCGGTGGCGCAGGCCAGCAGCACCGAGGTGCGCAGGAACCAGTCGGCGTGACCGAGCCGGCCGAGCAGCGACAGCCCGAGGCTGGTCACGACCAGGTTCGTCCAGGCCAGGATGAACGTCGCGAGCACCCGGTCGGCGGGATCGCGACACAGCCGCCAGGCGACCGTCCCGGAGAGCGCCGCGAGCAGGATGAAGTGCGCGAGCAGGGGCGCCATGGTCAAGCGCCCGGCCGGCGCACGAGGAACAGGGCGGTGCAGCCGAAGCAGCCGGCGAACTCGAGCTTGCCGGCGGCCTCGTATTCGCGGCCGGCGCGGCGCACGCCGTATTCGCCGGAGTCGTTCTCCGGGTTCAGGAAGTCGTGCATCAGGATCGGGGTGCCCGGACGCAGGTACTGCGTGAGGATCTCGAGGTCCAGCGCGACGCCGTCGTAGCGGTGGTCGCCGTCGAGGAACACCATGGTCGGCGTGATCTCCCACCGGCGCACGAACTCCGCGATCGTGCCGAGGTGCAGGTGGCAGTACTCGGCGAGGCCCTGGTCGAAGAGCGTCTGCCGCGTGCGGGCGATGCTCGTCGGGTCGATGTCGACGCCGTAGAACTGGGGCGCCTGGGTCCGCGCCGGGTTGGCGAGGGCGCCGCGCAGTTCCACCGTGGCGGAACGGCCGCCGTAGGTGCCGATCTCGAGGATCACGTCGCCGGCGTGGAAGCCCATCTCGTAGAGCTTCTCCGTGTCGCCCTGCATCTGCCAGCCGGGGAGCTGCGAGGTCTCGGCGAAGATCCGCGCGTGCTCGGCGTTGACGAACGGGGTGCCGCCCGGCCACGACGGCCGGTGGGGCAGGTGCACGTCCCCGGGCGCCGAGGGATAGCTGATGGTCGGCGGATTGGCGCCCGTGCCCGCGGCGCGGTGGCCGTCGAGGTAGCGGGCCCACCGCTCGCCCTGGGCGGCCAGCGAGAAGCGCCGGACCGCCGTCTCGCGGCACCAGGCGGCGGAGTGGTGGAGGAAGTGCGGGTCGGCCAGCAGCGCGCGGATGGCCTGGATGGCGGCGTTCACGTCGCCCACCGGCACGGTGCGCCCGGTGATCTCGTTGCGCACGATCTCGGTGATGCCGCCGGCCTGGAACACGACCGCCGGCCGGCCGCAGAGGTGCGCCTCCATCACGGTCTGGCCGAAGGCCTCCTCGACCGCGGTGCCGAGGTACAGGTCGGCCGCCTGGTAGCGGCAGGCGAGCTCGCCGGCGTTGGTGGAGTAGCCGAGGCCGATCAGCCCGGGAATCTCGGGCGCGTTGTGGCCGAAGGCCACAAAGGTCGCCTCGTGCTGCAGCTCGGCGACGATCGCCTTCAGGTGGTGGGTGCCCTTGCGCGCGTCCTCGAAGTTGACGGCGGTGCAGAGGACGATCGGGCGGTCAAGCGGCAGGCCGAGGTGGCGGCGCGCGGCGGCCTTGTCGCCCGGGGTGAAGATGCGCTCGTCGGCCCCGAGGTGAAGGGTCTCGCACGGCGTGCTCTCCGGCAGGGCGGCCCGGCACTGGTCGCGCATCCAGAGGCTGTTGGCCGCCAGCTCGACGCCGGCCGGCACGCGGAAGACCTCGCGGCGGAGCCGCCACTGGCCCGCGATGAGCGACGGCTCGAGCGGCGGGTATTCCGCGGGGGTCGGGCACTGCTCGTCGCAGCCGGTGAGGAAGCGCTGGCAGCGGCCGTGATAGGCGCAGCGGCCCGTGAAATAGTATTCGTCGTGGAGATAGGCCACGACGCGGCAGCCGAGGGTGCGCAGGGCGGGCAGGAGCGCGACCGGCCATTGGGCGCTGTGGATGTTCCCGACCACCACCACGTCGGGCTGGAAGCGGGAGACCTCCAGCATCAGGCCGGCGATCACCTCGTCGTCGGGCATGCCCCGGGTGGCGTCGAGCCAGCGCACCGGGTGGAGCCCGCGCCACTGCGACGGATTGAACGCGCGGGTCACCACGTGGGGCAGGTCGACCTCGCCCGGCTCCCAGGCGATGGCGGCGGCCTCCCAGCCGAGGTCCAGCATGGACTGGAGCTGGCGGGCCTGGGCGATGCCCGCGCCATAGCGGAAGCCCAGGTCGTTCAGGAAGAGCACCCGGCGCGCGGGGCCGGGCGGGTGGGCTGCAGGGGAGGTGGGACTCGCGTCGGACATCAGGCGGAGCGGGTGAAGAGGAAGACCCCGTTGAAGAGCGGCCCCGCATGCGTCGGGTAGCACGCGTCGATGTACGCCATCGGCTCCTTCAGGTGAGTCTGGATCAGCGCCACCAGCGCGGGATCGAAGCTCATGCAGTAACGGAGATACGCGGGGAAGAAGCTCTCGAAGGTGCCGGACGACGGCGGCTGCTGGCCCGGCGCGAAGCTCTCATAGGCGGCATTGGGGTGGAAGTCGAAGCGGAGCCCGTGGTTCGCGCCCATGCCGGCCAGCTCGGACAGGCGGAACAGGTGCTTGTCCTCGGCGGCCGACTTGTCGAGGTCGCGCCGGCTGTAGAACTGCATCGTCGCGCAGAAATTCCGGACCTGGTGCTCCCACTCCGGGGTGAGCTGGATCCCGGCCGCGCGGAGCGTGACGGGGATCGAGTGCGCCACCGCGCCCATCAGCACGTAGCCCTCGTCGCAGGGCTCGGCGCTCAGCGCGAGCACGCCGCCGGGACGGAGCGCGCGGGCGCAGGTGCCGAGGAACGTGTCGACGTCGAGGATGTGGTGCAGGGTGGAGCGCAGCGCGATGAGCGAGAACATCCCGGCGGGCACGCGGCCCAGGTCGTCGCCGTTCAGGACCGCGTAGTGCGTGGAGCCGGGGGGCTGCTCGCGACCCTTGAGGCGGCGCTCCGTGAGCCGGAGGAACGCGAGCGAGGGGTCCGTCACCAGCAGGGCCGGAAATCGCCCGGCCAGCGCGAGCCCGGTGGTCAGGTAGCCCGTGCCGCAGCCGATCTCGAGGGCCGGGCCGCTCTGGTCGGCGCCGCGCTGGCGCAGCAGCTCGCAGAGTCCCAGTCCCTCCGCCGGGTGCTCGGCCTCGGAGCCGTACTGGGCGTCGTAGCCCTCCTCGGCGTGGGCGTACGGGCGGACCGGGGAGATCTGCCGGAAGCCCTGGTTCTCCGGCAGCGAGGCGAGCCACGAGTGGAAGGACGATAGGTCGGCCATGGTCGGTCAGGATGTCTGGCCGCGGTGCGCGGCGTTCACCGCCCGCAGTTCCGGGAGGAACGGCAGCTCGGCGCCGCCGGTCTTCTGCTTCCCGTGCTGGCGGAAGAGCGCGGTGATCTCCGGGATGGCCAGCACGCGGGCCCCGGCCTTCGCCATGCGCACCCAGAGGTCGTAGTCCATGCTGTAGTAGAGGTCCTCGCGCAGGCCGCCGCCGCTGCGGTCGAAGATGCGCTTCGTGAAGAACACCTCCGGCTGGTGGAAGAAGTGGCCGCGCTGCCAGCCGCCGTCGAGGTCGAGCAGGCCGTCGAGGGGCAGGGGCACGACCTGGCCGAGCGGCAGGCGGCAGCGGTGCACGTGGTGGGGCGTCGCGGCCTGGTCCAGCACGCGCGCGCAGCGGCCGGCGACGAGGTCGGCGTCGCGGTGCCGGCGGAACGCGTCGGCCACGGCGAAGAGCGAGCCCGGCGCGAGGCGGTCGTCGCTGTTGAGCCAGGTGAGGATCTCCCCGGTCGCCCGGCGGAATCCCTTGTTGAGGGCCTCCGACTGGCCGCGGTCCCGCTCGCTGACCCACCAGGCCAGCCGGGGCGCGTAACGCTGGATGATCTCGACGGAGCCGTCGGTCGAGCCGCCATCGACGACGAGGTACTCGAGATTGGGATAACCCTGGTCGAGCACCGACCGCAGGGTCTGCTCGAGGTACTCGGCCTGGTGGTAGCTGACCGTGACCACCGTGAGGCGCGGCCACGGCTGGCCGTCCGGGGTCGTGGCCGGCCGGAACTCCGCGGCGTCCGGCTGCGGCCAGCGGGTGCGCGGCGAGGTCGTCGGCAGCGGGAGCCGGGGACCAAGCCACGCCCGCGGCGGCGCCAGCAGCGCGGTCCAGCCGTCGGCGAGCGTGATCGGCCGGGCGTCGGCCGGCAGCCAGTCGGCCGATGGATCGAGGCCGGCGACCATGACCGCGTGATGCGGCTGGAGCCGGCCCGCCAGGCAGTCGAGCAGTCCCGGGAAGTCGGAGACGTCACCCAAGATAGCGTCGTATTCGCCGAGCCCCGGGGAGTACGGGACGGCGGCGGTGCGGACCTCATGCTGGCCGAACTGGACGAAATGTTCCCAGCCGCTGCGCAGGTGGCCCTGGGCCACCGCCGCCGCGATGTCGGGGAACGCCTCGAGGTAGGCCTGCTCGTTGAACAGGCTGTCACGGCGTGCGAGCGACTCCCAGATCGACTCGGCGTGGAAGCGGAGCGTGGCCATCGCGCGTCCGGCCAGCTCGGGTGGGGCCCCGAACACGTCCGTGCTCACCGTGGAGGTCGCGAGCTGCAGCAGCGGCCGCAGCAGGCGCTCGTGATACCGCGGCACGACCGCGGCGCGGAAGTGCGGGAAGAACGACGGCAGTGCCGGCGCGGGGCCGCGGCGCGCGGGAAGCTGGCCGACGGAGGAAAGCCCGAGCCGGTCCTCCAGCTCGCGGATCCGCGCCTGCTGCGCGGTGATCGCCTGCCCGCGCAGCTCGCGGTCGACCTCGACGGTCTGCAGGTAAGCCTGCGTGCCGCGCAGCGAGGGTTCGAGGTCGCGGACGCGCGCCTCGGCCTCGTGCCGCTTCAGGCCGTGCTCCTCGAGCTCGGCCTGCATCCGCTCGATCGAGGCGAGCCGCTCGCAGCGGTCGAGCTCGCAGGCCCGCAGCTGGTCGAACAGCCGCTCGCCGGCGGCGATCGCGCGCGGATCGTTCGGGTTGGCCACCGGGATCAGCGCCGGCGGCCGGGTCCGCTCGCCCTCCGGCACGTCGCCGGCGAGACGCTCGAGGTAGGGTGCGTAGACCAGGTCGCGGAGCCCCGGGGCCAGCCGGGCGTCGTACCGGTGCAGGCCGGTCTCGTAGAGGTTGCCGCCCACGTGCCGCAGCGCGTGGAAGTGGTAGAAGAGCAGCCGCTGGCCCTCGACGAGGACGCCGTCGCGGTCGGCGGTGAACGCCCGGTCCTTGACGTTCCACGGGGCGACGTTGGCTCCGGGGTGCCCGATCTCGACCACGCCGGGAAAGTCGGTCGCCCAGGCGTCGAGGTACTTCTGGTCCGCGTAGCGGTCGCGGTCCGGGCGGTTGTGGCACCACTCGGCGCAGCGCCGGGCCCAGTCCTGCGCGCACGCGGCGCCGGCGTCGTCGTGGCGGAAGGAGACCCAGCCCACGTTGTAGCGCCCGTAGCGCGCGAGGAGCTCGAGCGACGGCGGAAAGCGGTGGGCGATGATGCCGACGGAAGCCGACCGCAGCTCGTCGAACACTGGCTCGGGGCTGGCGTAGAACCAGAGGTCGGCGTCGAGGTACGTCAGGAACTCGCCCCGCGGCACCCCCGGCAGGAGGTGGTGGACCAGCCACGGCGTGCACGTGAAATAGAACTCAAGCTGGCTGCGGTCGCCGGCGGCGGCCGCGAGGGCGGGGTGGGCGGCGGTCAGCGCGGAGACCTCGACGATCCGGAGCTGGGGCAGGTTCCGCTCGCGCAGGAGGCGGGCGCTCGCGGCGTCCATGGCCAGCACCGTGAGCTCGAACCGGCCGACGTGACGGGTCAGCGACTCGTGCAGGGCGAGGCCGCGCGACAGGTAGTTGGCGTCAAAATAGGTGCAGAAATGTCTCATGGCTGGCGGCGCAGGCCCAGGCCCCGGAAGACGATTTCCACGCCATCCAGCAACTGGCGGTCAATGGCATCGAATTCGGCGACCAGGTTCCAGCCGGAAGGAATCTGCTCGCGGAAGCGTGGCCAGCTGAAAAACCAGGCGGGATACGAGGCGGCGTAGATGCGGGGCGAAACGCGCTCGACGGTCAGGCGGTCGCGCGCCGCGGGGATGAACGGCGTGCGGTCGAGGATGATCCAGTCGAAGTCCTGGGCGGCGACCTCGCGGAAGAACGTCCAGGGCTCCGGCAGGCACTGGAGCACGCCCGACAGCAGCAGGACGCGCGGGTCGCGCTCCTGGCGGCAGGCGGCGATCGTCGGGTAGAACCGCAGGGCGGGCGTCGAGAACTCGCGCTGCCCGCACGCGACATGGGCGGGCTGCTCCACGACGCTCCACTCGAGCTGCGGCAGGTTGGCGAGGAAGGAGCGGCACTGGTAGTAGGTGCTGCCGAGGGCGCCGCCGAAATCGAGCACGGAGAGGCGGCCCGCGCGTTCCGCGGCGGCCCGGAGGAGCAGGGCGAGCAGGGGGTAGGGCAGCTGCGGCTCGTCAAAGGTCACCGCGTCGCGCTCGTAGGCCGCCTCGCCGCGGACGACCTTGAGCAGCGCCGCCCGCGTGCGCTCGAGGATGACGGCGCTCTCGTAGCCGGACGAGACCGCCTTGGCCTCGGCGAAGGTGGCGTAGTCGCCGGTGTAGGCGACATCGGGCTCGTAGGGGGCGGGGTTTGGCGCGCTCATGGGGACTGCCGCCGGGCGGGGCCGGCATGGTTTTTCGCCCAATGGGGATCCGTCTCGAATCCCCCGGCCACGAGCTCGCGCCCGATCAACTCGTCCACCAGCCGGGCATGGTCCGCCTCGAACCAGTTCTGCCAGTCGCCGATCTTGCCCTGCCGGAAAAAGTCTCGGTTGTTGCCCGTGAACACGGCGCCGAAGCCGGTGTGGTAGACCTGGCGGACCTCCTCGAGCGTGCGCCGGGCGGCGATCCCGGTGTGGGCGAGGGCCCGGCCGAGCGTCGCGTCGAAGGTGCGCATCAGGTCCTCGTAGGTGAGGAAGCAGAGGTCCGGATCGCGGCGGGCCGACTCGACATGCGCGGCCCAGGCCGGGGCCTCCGCGCGGAGGAAGGCGGTGAACTCGTCGCGGTCGAACACCGGCTCGTTCCCGCCGCGCGAGATGAGCACCTGGTGGCCGTGGATGCGCTGGTTGTCCAGGACCTCGGCCTTGGCGTAGGCCTGGCGAAAGAAATAGAAGCTCACCAGGCTGTCGCGGGCGTCGCGGGCGATGTAGATCACCGGGGCCGGCGGATGGCGGCGGCGGAACGCGGCGAGGTCGTCGTGGGACTTGATGCAGATCGGCTGGTCCGGGCGCTGCCGCGGCTCGCACCAGAAATGAAAACCGTCGCCGGTCGCGCCGTGCTGCTCCGTGTAGAGCTGGAAGGGCGTGTACGCCTCGCCGCGCACGCCGTCCGTGGCGAGGGTGAGGCAGTTGATCAGCCAGGTGTTGCCGGAGCGGGGATACGAGACGACGTAGAAGGAGTTGGGCGGCAGCGGCGGCATGATTCAGGCGGAGGCGGTGACGACCTCGAGGGTGGCGGAGCCGGGCAGGCCGACCAGGCCGAAGTGGAGCAGCTGGAACGGGACGGTCTCGTCCCGGAGCCGCACGGAGATGCTCGTGACGCGGTGCATCTCGCAGACCCGGAGCTGGGCGCGCATGTAGTCCTCGTACGAGATGCCCGGCTGGTCGAGGAGCGCGGCGGCGACCATGTCGAGGGAGAGGTCGAGCGTGTAGTCGGCGCAGCCGACGTTGAGCACCGTGTCCTGCCGGTAACGCAGCCGGGTGCCGGCGCGCACGCGCGCGGGGTGCCGGATGCCGTCCTGGAGCGTGGTCTTCGAGTGGACGGCCTGGGAGGTGCGGTCGCGCAGGGTGACGCAGCCGTTGCAGAACTCCATGTCGCGGAGAATCTCGAACTCGTAGAACACCGCCATGGTCTCGCCCTGGCGGAAGAGGGTGGTGGTCTCGCCGCGCGTGTTGCACACGGCCGCGAAGGTGCAGCGGGCCCAGCCGTTGCCGATGGGCTTCAGGGCGGACAGGTCGAGACCCGCCGTCGGGGCGGGCCAGGCGGCGATGCCGCTGGCGGTGGCCGCGGGCGCGGCGGGCGCCGGGCTGCGGGTGCCGCCGGCCGCGAACGCGGCCGCGCGCTCCTCCTGCTCGATCTGGAAATAGACCTTGGTGGCCTCGGCGGACGGGCCCTGGAACACCTTCGCGCCGCGCCGCAGCACGAGCGTCTGCCGGCAGAAGTGCTGGACCGAGCCCAGGTCGTGGGAGGCCAGCACGATGCACACGCCGCGGTCGAGCAGCTGCTGCATCCGCTCGAAGCAGCGCTGCTGGAAGAACACGTCGCCCACCGACAGCGCCTCGTCGACGATCAGGACCTGCGGCTCGACCGCGGTCTGCACCGCGAAGGCGAGGCGGACGAACATGCCGCTGGAGTAGGTCTTCACCGGCTGCTCGATGAACTCGCCGATGTCGGCGAAGGCCGCGATGCCGTCGAAGCGCGCGTCGATCTCGGCCCGGGTCAGGCCGAGCACCGCGCCGCTGAGGTAGACGTTTTCGCGGCCGGTGAACTCCGGGTTGAAGCCGCTGCCGAGCTCGAGCAGGGCGGCGACCCGCCCGTCGACGCGCACGGTGCCCTCGGTCGGCTGCAGGGTGCCGGCGATGATCTGCAGGAGCGTGGACTTGCCGGAGCCGTTGCGCCCGATGATGCCGACGCTCTCGCCGCGCGGCAGCTCGAACGAGATGTCGCGGAGCGCCCAGAAGTCGCGGTAGCCGGCGCGGGCCCGGGCCTGCAGCCAGGCGCGGGCCGGGAGGCGCGAGGGAAACAGGCGGCCGAGCTGGTCCTGGGCCGGGGAGAGCAGCCGGGAGGCCGGGCTTTCCCAGATGCGGTAGGCCTTGCTGATCTGGCGGACGGAAATGGCGGGTGCCTCGCTCATGCCCTCAGAGGATCATCCCGGTCGCCACCGTGGTGTTCGTGACGGCGTCGACGAGCAGGATGCCGCCGGTCTGGCGGTTTTTCTTGTAGCTGTCGAATGACACCGGATCCGACGTGCGGAGCGTCACGCGCGCGAGGTCGTTCATCCCGAGCGGGGCCGGGTCCTCGAAGCGGTGGAGGGTGTTGATGTCGACCTTGTAGAGCACGCTGCGGAGCTCGCATGCGGTCTCGAGCGTGGTGTGGCGGAGCCGGTAACCGTGGTCCGCCTGATACGGCTGCTCGGACAGCCAGCAGAGCATCACCTCGAACTCCCGCGCCGTGGTCGGGCGGTTGTGCGGGCGGGCGAGCAGGGCGCCGCGTCCCAGCGGGAGGGGCGGATCGAGCTCGAGCGTGACCGACATCGGCGGATAGGCCTCCGTCAGCGGGCCCGCCGGGCCGCGGATGGCCCGGATCCGGGCGGCCTGGCCGGAGCCGGCGTCGACGATCTCGTCGCCGGTGCGGAAGATGCCGCTGGCGACCTGTCCGGCGTAGTGGACGGCGGCCGGTGGCCGGTCGCTCGTCGACTCTCCCGCGGCCTTGGTTGTCTCTCCTCCGTCCACGGTCCACCGGCCACCGGCCAGCACCGCCTGCACGGGGAACCGGGCGTCGACGTAGTTGGCGTCGTTGCGGACGTAGACCGATTCGAGCGTGTAGAGGAGCGGCGTGCCCTGGTACCAGGGCATGCGGGCGGACTTCTCGACGACATTGTCGCCGTGAAGGGCGGAGATGGGGATGAACTGGATGTCGGCGGCGTCGAGGCGCTCGGCGTAGTCCATGAACTGCTGCCGGACGCGCTCGAAGGCGGCCTCCTCGTAGTTCACGAGGTCCATCTTGTTCACCAGCACGATGAGATGCCGGATGCGGAGGAGGGTGGTGATGAACGCATGGCGGCAGGTCTGGGGCATCACGCCGTGCCGGACGTCGATGAGCAGCATGGCGAGCTGGGCGGACGAGGCGCCGGTGACCATGTTGCGGGTGAACTCGAAGTGGCCGGGGCAGTCGGCCATGATGAACTTGCGCCGGGGCGTGGCGAAGTAGCGGTAGGCGACGTCGATGGTGATGCCCTGCTCGCGCTCGGCGCGGAGCCCGTCGGTGAGGAGCGCAAGATTGGCCGCCGGATCCCCCCGTTGCACGCTGGCGCGCTCCACCGCATCCCACTGGTCCTCGAAGATCGACTTGGTGTCATAGAGCAGCCGCCCGATGAGCGTGCTCTTCCCGTCATCGACATTGCCGCAGGTGATGAGACGTAGGAGATCCATGAGACAGTGGACAGTGGGCGGTAGACGGTGGGCAGGATTTCTCGAGTAGTAAAAGGTGGGCGTTTGGCTGGGCGTGGTAAATGGAAATTATTTGCTGGGAACATTTCCGGGGTTTGGCGGGGTCTTTTGCGGATGGAGAAGCCACCTGTCCGTGTAGAGAGTTTCGACCAGCTCAGGGTCTATCAAGACGCGTGTCGTCTGGAGGGCGCCCTATTCGATTTGTCAAAGTCGTGGCCGAAAGAGGAGACCTTCGCGCTTACCAGTCAGATCAGGCGATCATCGAGGTCTGTCGGAGCAAACTTGGCGGAAGCGTGGGCCAAGCGCCGGTATCCGGCTCATTTCCTTAGTAAGCTGACTGATGCCGACGCGGAGTTGCAGGAGACCCTCCACTGGCTGATGCGAGCCCACGCTTATAAATATCTTACTCGCAACCAGAGTGACGAACTGAAGATCCTCGTTGGGCAGATTGGCCGTTCGCTGGGTGCAATGATCCGGTCGCACTCCTGTTGGTCAGGGTCGGCTGAGGGCTCACCGGCCCCCGGGCCGCAACGCGGCACCGTGAAACGCAGCGGGTATTTTTGAGCAAAGCTCAAAAATACCCGCTGCGTTTCCGGTCTTCCATCGCCGTGTCCGAGCGGCGGTCGTCGTAGCGGGTGCCGCGCTCGGTCTGGCGGGCGGCGGCGACCTCGGCGATGATCTCGGGCAGCGTCGCCGCACTCGAGCGCACCGCGCCGGTGCAGGTCATGTCGCCCACCGTCCGGAAGCGCACGCGTTCGCGGGCCGCCGTCTCGCCGGGTTGCGGCGTGAGGAAGGGCGACACGGCGAGCAGGGTGCCGTTGCGCAGGAAGACCTCGCGCTCATGGGCAAAGTACAGCGACGGCAGCGGGAGCTGCTCGCGCTCGATGTAGGCCCACACGTCGAGTTCCGTCCAATTGCTGAGCGGGAACACGCGGAAATGCTCCCCGTCGCCCTTGCGGCCATTGTAGAGGCTCCACAGCTCCGGCCGCTGGTGGCGCGGGTCCCAGCGGCCCGCGCGGTCGCGGTGCGAGAAAATCCGCTCCTTGGCGCGGGCCTTCTCCTCGTCGCGCCGGGCCCCGCCCATGGCGGCGTCGAGCTTCAGCTCGGCGATGGCGTCGAGGAGCGTGACCGTCTGCAGGACATTGCGGCTGGCGTTGGGGCCGGTCTCCTCCTTGACGCGCCCCTGGTCGATGGAGTCCTGGACGCGCCGGACGACCAGCTGGAACCCGAAATCACGGGCGAAGCGGTCGCGGTAGGCGAGGGTCTCGGGGAAATTGTGCCCGGTGTCGATGTGCAGGAGCGGAAACGGCGAGGCCGCGGGCGCGAACGCCTTCCGGGCGATCGCGGCGAGGACGAGGGAGTCCTTGCCGCCCGAGAACAGGATGGCGGCGCGCGGAAACTGCGCCGCGGCCTCGCGGAGAATGTGAATCGACTCGTGTTCGAGCGCGGCGAGGTGGTCGAGATGGAGATGCGAAGACTGCATGCGGCAGTAGACCCGGAAGGGAGGCAATTTGTTGGATGCTGTGATGAGATTCCGCAAGCCGGTACCGCTGCTCGCTGCGAAAACGCCCCGAGGAACCAGCCTCAGCCGGGATCGCAGCTTTCGCGTGGCGAATTTCTCAAGACTTCCGATCCGCTTCCGATCGTGGCCGGCGTCTCGAGACGGCGCGCTGTCGGCGCTTGGATTGCGCGCGAGACGTTGAGACGCGAAATTAGTCCGACGGATCGCTTTCCATCGCGACCGGCCCAGAAAATCTCTGAAATTCTCGGGAACGATGGCTTGACCAAGATTGGTCCACGATGCTCTTCTTTGGTTCGCGCTCCCAATTGCCAAGGGGGTCTAGAGTATGTCTGCCTCCCCCAACAGCTTACCTGCCAAAAGAATCTGGCACTGCACCTTCTACAAGTGTGGCAGTCAGTGGATCCGGGATTTGCTGACTGACCCGCTCATTGCGGAGTATTCGAAGTGCAAGTTGACGGTGTCGGGCACCGATTTTGCGAGCGGTGGTTGGCCGAGTCTGCCCGATGGTGGCATCGCGAGCCCGGTCTACACGGTGGGCGACGCGGGATGGACCTCGCGCAAGGATCCTTCTCCCTCTGATCGCTGTCTGGTGGTCATTCGAGATCCGCGCGACATGGTGGTGTCGCTGGTGTTCTCGATGAATTTCAGCCACACGCCCGACGGGGTGAATCGCCTCCTGCGGCGCCCGATCCGGAACGCTTCCCGGGTGGACCGCCTCCAGCTGGGCATGCATCTGATTTCCCACTGGTCGGAATACATCAAGAGCTGGTTCTTCGACAAGGCCGAGGGAGCTTACATCACCAAGTACGAAACGCTGCTGGCGGACGAAGCGGCGGAGTTCGGGAGGATCATCAGCTATCTGGGTTGGCCGGTTCCATCGCAGGTCGTCGCGGAAGTGGCGGCCATGCATTCCTTCCAAGCCCGCACCGGGCGGAAGCGGGGCGAGGAAAATGAGTTCAGCCACCGCCGCAAGGGCATCGCGGGAGATTGGCGCAACCACTTTGACCGCGAGCTGGGACGCCTGTTTGAGGAGAGTTTTCCGGACCTGCTCCGGATCACCGGTTACGAGCCGAACAGCGACTGGTGGCGGGAACTGCCGGAGACGATCGCGGAATCGGTCCAGGACATCACGGACGAACGCGCCCGTCTCCTGAAAGTGCTGGAGCAGCATGAAAAGGAACTGGCCGTGGTGCGGGAGGCCGCCGAGCAGCGGCTGGAGAAGCTGCAAATCCTGACCAAGAGCTATGAGGAACTCGAAAAACAGAAGGCGATGTTCGAGGACGCCGCCCGGGACCGCCTTAAAGTGATTTCCGAATTGGAGGCGCAGCTTGGCCTCCTGCGGGTCGAGATGGAGGCATTGCGGACGCAACCAGCGCCGAAGCCAGAGGTCCATTCCCACGCGAAAGCGCGAACCGGTGCCGCACGTTCCCGCTAAAGGCGGTACTTGCTGGCAAAATGACGAGTACGCCGTTTCGTTGCCTTCGTGTTTCGAAAGCAACTTATGGTACTCCCCTTGCGCTGCGCCCATTCCTGCTGGCGGATCCCTGACGGCAGGAATTTTTTATGGAGTGCGGGAAGTGAGGAAGTGATCCTCGGTGCAGACCTGAAACGTCGCCAGCATGCAGACACCCAATAGAATCATGACCGCGATCTCCGGTCGGTCGGTTTCCATCTACCTGGTGGTCATTGTGCTCCTTTGGCTGGGCATTGGTTGGACCTCCCTCGGGGGCGCGTTTTATCATCGGGTGCTGCCGTTCTATGACTCGCTGTCTTATCAACACGAGTACCACCGAGAGTTGGCTTCCGCCTCACGGGCTGGAGCCGCCACCGGTTTTGCGAACGCCTGGGGGCAGCCGAGCAACACCGCCTTGTATCTGCTTTTTGCTGGATTGTTTCACCCGGTCTTGGCCGACAATGTTGAGTCTTTCTACCTGTTCTTTTGTGCCATCCACTTGGCTGGAGTGTGGATCCTGGTACGCCTCCTGATCCAGGATGATACAAAGAGGTACCTCGCTTGCCTGGCGGCGGCCAGTTGGCTGTTTGCGGTGCCCTTTTCGCAGACGTACAGTGGTGTGATCGACCAGCGGATGGATTTGTCCACGGCGTCCCTTTTCCTGGTCCTAATGGCCTTTGCACTCGAGTGGTCTCGCCGGCCCTCTCGCGGTTTGTCAGTGGCACTTGGCCTATCCGCGGCGATCTTGCTGCTGCATCGACCGGTCATGTGTGTGGCGATCGCCGGCTCGATCGCGGTCTTTGTCGGATTGGCGTTCGTTCGGCAGGAACGGCAACTCGTGTGGAGGTCGAGCATCTATTTCCTGGGTCCGATCGCGCTTATCGCCCTCCCTTGGCTGATCTATCATCGCGACTACCTCCAACTGTATTATCTGAAAGGAGGCTACAACGTCGGGAACGCATCGTTGTGGGAGGCTGCACGATTCAATGTCGCGCAACTCGGCCGGTCGGTCGGGGTAATTTACGCCGGGTTGGTGCTTGTTCCGCTCACTTGGTTTGCCGTTCGCCGCGAGATCGATTGGCCCGAGTTGGGTGCGATCTTGTTCGCGGGCGCGGTGCCGGTGCTCGTCTTGATCGCCTCGCGATCCGCTGGGAATTATGGCGCATGCCTGATCCCGCTAGGGATCCCAGCGCTCACGTTCGCCAGTGTGAGGCCAGGCAGGACGTCCGTGAATTTTGCCTGGGCCAATCTTGTCGGAATGGTCGGGGTGCTTTTTGCGGCAGGATGGTCGCTCTCCCAGCTTAGGGCGGAGGTTGAGTCCGTCTCGCCCGCGCCCCGCCTGCAGGCGGCCAGAGCGGTCCTGCAACTGGATGAGATTCCAATTGATGGTCCGCGGATCCTGAGCGGATTCAATGCTTGGCCCCTTGATGTAATCGGACTCACCGAAATTGCGCGCGAGCAAGGCATCGAATTCACCGCCGGAATCGCCGCGTTCCACCCCTACCATTTCGGCATTGATAACGCCAAGGGCGCCAGTGTCTCGGAGGCCGAGGCAAGGGAGGGAATCGCACGGGTGCTGGAGAAGATCGCCCAGGCCCGTGGCCTGCTGATTTTGCCGTCGGCGGAATCAGAGAAACTGCTTCCCGCCTTTCCCTTCTCGCACGGGAAGATCGGGTTGATTCGACAGGAGGTAGCACGGGATGCGCGGTTCGTGCTTGTAAAGCAGGTTGGCCCGATTGCTGGTTGTATTCTTGAGGTGTATAAGGTCCGGGCCCACTAGGATGGAAGAAACGCATCAATCTGATTTACCGAGCACAGCGGGAGGGGAGGTCCCGATCGAAATCAGTGTGGTCAGTCCGGTCTACCGCGCCGAGGATCTGGTTTCCACCTTGGTGGCGCGCATTTGCGCCGTGCTCGATCCGCTGGTCGCGCGATTTGAGATCATCCTCGTCGACGATGGCAGTCCCGACAATGGATGGGCCGAAATCAAGCAGGCGTGCAGCAGAGACTCCCGGGTGGTCGGCATCCGCCTCAGCCGGAATTTCGGGCAGCACTACGCCATCTCGGCGGGGTTGAGCCGCGCCCGGGGCCGCTGGGTCGTCGTGATGGACTGCGATCTGCAGGACCAGCCGGAGGAAATCGTCGCCTTGTACCAGAAGGCCCGCGAGGGGTTCGACATCGTGCTGGCCCGTCGGGCGAACCGCCAGGATGGGCTGATCAAGGTCGCGAGTTCGCGGGCGTTTTATGGCTTCTTGAACTACCTCACGGGTGTGCAGCAGGATGCCACCATCGCCAATTTCGGCATCTACGAGCGCAAGGTCATCACGGCGATCAACCAGATGACCGAGAGCATCCGGTACTTTCCGACGATGGTGCGCTGGGTCGGATTCAAGCGGACGGCGATCGACGTCGCCCATGCCGCCCGACCGGCCGGAAAGACCAGTTACAATTGGTCACGCTTGCTCAACCTAGCTCTGGATATTGCGCTGTCGTACTCGGACAAGCCCCTGAAGCTGGTGGTGCGGGCCGGCACGCTGGTCTCGCTGGTCGGATTTGTATTCGCCGGCTATACCGTGGTGCAGGCGCTGCGCGGACATATCGTGGTCCTGGGTTATGCCAGCCTGATCGTGTCGCTTTGGCTGTTGTCGGGCCTGATCATCCTGATCCTGGGTGTAATCGGCCTCTACATTGGAAAGGTGTTTGAGGGGGTGAAGCGGCGTCCGCCCTTTATCATGAGCGAGATCATCAACCATGAAGGCTGAGCCGAAGCTTGCCCTGTACCTGATGTCCGAGAAAGGCCTGGCGGTGCTGCGCGGGCTGCTGGGCGAATTCGGCCCGGGCCTGATCGAGCAGGTGGTCGTCGGCCGCGACCGCGCGGTCGAGAACGACTTTGCCGAGGAGATCGTGGCAACCGCCCGCCAGGCGGGAGTGTCCGTGTTCGAGCGGGCCGAGCCGCGCCGGCCGACCGCGCCCCATCTCTTCGCGGTCTCCTGGCGGTGGCTGATCAAGGCGGACGACAATCAGAAACTGGTGGTCTTTCATGACTCGCTGCTGCCGCGTTACCGGGGCTTTGCGCCGCTCGTGAGCGCGCTGGTCAACGGCGAGGACAAGATCGGGGTGACCGCCCTGCTTGCTTCGCCAGAGTACGACCGCGGGCCGATCATCGCGCAGGAAGCGGTCGGGGTGACTTATCCGACCACGATTCAGGCGGCGATCGAGCGACTCACGCCTTGCTACCAGGCGCTCGCGACGCGGGTGACGCGGGCGATCCTCGGTGGTTCGCTGCAGTTCCGGGAGCAGGACGAGACGTCGGCGACCTACAGCCTGTGGCGGGACGACGAGGACTACTTGGTCGACTGGAACTGGGAGGCCTCGCGCATCGAGCGATTCGTCAATGCGGTGGGATTTCCCTATCGCGGCGCGGCGGTTTGGATCCGGGGCAAACTGCATCGCCTGGTCGAGGCCCGCGCCGTGCCGGATGTCGTCATTGAGAATCGCTGCCCTGGGAAAGTAATCTTCGTGCGCGATGGCTTGCCGGTCGTGGTGTGCGGCCGGGGACTGCTGGAAGTCCGCAAGCTGGTCGCGGACGGCGACGGGGCCTCGGTGCTGCCGCTGGCCCAATTCCGGACCCGGTTTTCGTCGAGCCCCGGGCCCTCGGCCTAGGCTGTCGTTTCGGGAGGCATCAATGGACCCAAAGATCACCTTCAATCGCTCGTCCCTGGAGGGACGGGAACTCGAGTATATCTTCCAGACGATCAGCATCGGTCAGATTGCGGGCGACCAGACGTTTTCGCGGAAGTGCCATCATCTGCTTGAGCAGACGCTGGGGGTGAAGCGCGCGCTGGTGACCACCTCTTGCACCCACGCCCTAGAGATGGCGGCGCTGTTGCTGAACGTGAAGGAGGGCGACGAGGTCATCGTGCCCGACTTCACCTTCGTTTCGACGCCGAACGCGTTTGTCACCCGCGGCGCGAAGCCGGTCTTCTGCGACGTCCGGCCCGACACGCTGAATCTGGATGAGACCCGGCTCGAGGGGCTCATCACTGCGCGAACCCGCGCCATCGTGCCGGTGCACTACGCGGGCGTCGGCTGTGAGATGGACCTCATTGCCGCGCTGGCGCGACGGCACGGCGTTGCGGTGGTGGAAGACAACGCCCACGGCTTGTTCGGAAAGTACAAGGGGAAGTGGCTGGGGACCTTGGGGATGATGGCGACCCAGAGCTTTCACGAGACCAAGAACATCACGTGTGGAGAAGGCGGAGCGCTCCTGCTGAATGACGAGAGCCTGATGGAGCGGGCGGAGATCATCCGTGAGAAGGGGACCAATCGGGCCCGGTTCTTCCGGGGCCAGATCGACAAGTACTCTTGGGTGGATGTCGGCAGCAGCTACGTCATCAGTGACGTGCTGGCGGCGTTTCTCTACGGACAACTGGAGGTATGGCCGACCATTCAGGCTAAGCGCCGGGCGATCTGGGAGCGCTACGAACAGGCGCTGTCGCCGTGGGCGAAGGCCAATGGTGTGCGCGGCCCGGTGGTGCCCGCCCACTGCGAACAGTCGTGGCACATGTATTATCTCCTGCTGCCTTCCCTGGAGCGGCGACAGGCGCTCATCAGCCATCTCAAGGGCAAGGGAATCATGGCTGTGTTCCACTATCTGCCCCTTCATCTCTCGGAATATGGCAAGCGGTGGGGCGGGCGGCCCGGGGATTGTCCGGTGACCGAGAGTGTCAGCGATCGGCTGCTCCGGCTGCCATTTCACAACGCGCTGAGTTCGGGCGAGCAGGAACGAGTGATCGAGGCGGTGCAGGAATTCTCGTGCTAGAAGAGCATCGCAAATCGTATCGCCGCGAGCTGGGGCAAGAGGCCCAGGTCGGTCCGATCTTCGTGACAGCGGCGAGGCCTCGCGCTTGCTGTGCTCCCTTGCCGGTACGGCTCGGTCGAAAACGCCCTAACCAGCCCGTGGCGTGTCGTCTTCGCCGGCGGGAACGCCCTCTCAGTCAGGTGTGGCTGCAGACCCGATCGCCTCGAGCCGGTCAGCGGGCAAGTTGCGCGTTAGCCCCGGCGATCTCGTCCTTGGAAAGTTGTCGTTCTAGCAGGCGCCGAAAAAGGCCAGATTCCGGGTGGCCGCTCGCTTCGGCCCGCAGGAGCCAATAGTAACCGAGGGCGAGGTTGCCCTGCTTCCGCCCCGGGGCCGAGAGCTGCAAGCCCAATTGAAATTGCGCGTTCTTTTCCCCCGCATCCGCCGCCCGGCGCAGCCACTCGTCGGCCTGCTCGGGCGAGCGGGCCGTACCCACGCCATATTTCATTCGCCGGGCCACTTCCATCTGCGCCGACGGCAGGCCGTGCTGTGCCGCCCGGAGAAACCAATCGAAGGCGGCCGACTCATCCCGCGGCACGCCGTAGCCGTGGGCGTAGGCCAGCGCGAGATTGGATTCACCCTTGGCGTAGCCCTGGTCGGCGGCGCGCTGGTACCAGGCGATGGCAGCAACGGGATCGCGCTTAACCCCGTAGCCGTTGAGATACATCATGCCCATGCCGTTCTGGCCTTGGGCGTCGTTGGATTCGGCTGCCTTTTGGAACCACTTCAGCGACTCGGCGTAGTTACGGGCCACACCATCGCCATTGACATAGCGCAAGGCCAGCTGGCACTGGGCTCGGACGTCGCCGGCCTCCGCCCGGGCCTTGAGCTCGTCAAATGTCGGGTCGGCCCGCCCGAGCAGAGGCAGCAGCAAGAGCGTGAGGAAAGCGATGGCGCGATGAGAATGACGCATGTGCGAGACGGGACTCCTAGAGCCAATTGGTCGCGACGACGAGGGCAGAGGCCTCGCGGGCGTCCTTTTCGCTCAGGCGGTGGCAGGGGCCGGACAGTTGCAGCGTGCACTTTCCGGCCGGCAGGTTGGCCTCCAGGCGAAACCGAGCGGGGCCGGTGGTCGTGTGGGAAGCCACGGGATTGCCGTTCGACGTCAGGGTGAAGTTTCCGGTCCACGGCGAGAAGAGCTCGAGGTAGATCACTCTCTCGCGCTGGCTTTCCACCACCGCGGCAAAATCCGACTTAAGCCAGCCGTCGATGAATATCCCGGACACTTGCGGGCCCGCCGCAGCCGCTCGCTCGGTTTCGGGGGGGCGTCGATCGCTTTCCTGGGTCAGCTTCCGCGCGAGGTCGAGCTGCTTGGCCTGAGTCTTGGGCGTCCGGATTCGAACCCACCAGGGCGCCTCGTTGGCCATGTAGTCCACGTAACCCAGCCACCAGTCGAGGTGGATGCAGTTCCAGTGCTTCCGCTGCGACGCGAAGATGTCTTCGTAGACCTTCAGCCGCTGGCCCCGGGTCTTGGTCGTCGCGTAATCCCGCGAGCAGGCGAGTTTTTCCGGCAGATACTGGATGAACCCGCGTCCGGCGGCGATGCGCTGCCAGTACTCGTAGTCCATCGCGAGATTGAAGGTCTCGTCGAACTTCCCATACCGATCCCACGCCTTTCTCGTCCAGAATGCGGCCGGCTGGCAGATGAAACAGAGGCCCTTCAAGCGCTCTAGGTCGTAGGGATGCGTCGGATAGGGCCGAATCACCCGGCCTTCCTCGTCGATATAGTCGGCATCGCCGTAGATCAGGTCGGCGCTCGGGTATCGACCGAAGGCGTCGGCCACCCGCGCGAGCGCTCCTGGCAGCAACACATCGTCGCTGTTGAGGTAGGCGAGGATCGAGCCGCGGGCGCGGGCGAGGCCGGCATTGATCGCCTGGGTCTGGCCACCGTCCGGTTGGCTCTGCCAGAAAAACCGCTCACCGTAGGACTTCAGCACCTCGACCGATTCGTCCTTCGACCCGCCATCAAGGACCATGTACTCCACCCGGGGGTAGTCCTGGGACATCACGCTTTCAATGCACGCCCGCAGGAACCGACCTTGCTGGTAGGACGGGGTCACGACCGTGACCAGCGGGGGCTCCCATACGGAAATCTCCACGGGCGCCGGTGGCTGGACCGGTCGTTGAGCGAGCAACTCGACCAAGGTGGCAGCTGATTGCTCGTAGCTAAACGCCCGATAGCGTACCCGTCCGCGAGATCGATAGGCTTCGCGCAAGTCAGCGTCCGACCAGAGCAGCTCGATGGCCCGCGCAATATCCTCCGGGTTGCGGGGGTCGAAGTACTCCGCGGCGTCACCGCCGACTTCGGGCAGGCTGCAGAGATTGGAACACGCGACCGGGACACCCGATCCGAACGCCTCCAGCACTGGGATGCCGAATCCCTCGAACAGGGAAGGGAACACCAGCATTTCCGCGGCGGCCATGAGCTGCTTGAGGTCCGACTCTGCCACATACCCGAGGGTCCGGACGGAGTCGGCCAGGCCGAGCGCAGCGATTTGGCGGGCTAGGGTGCCTTGAGGATCTGATCCCGTCAGGACGCACGGAACCGTGATCCCGCGACGGGCGAGCCGCTGCAGTGCGGACAGGAGGGCCGGGTGGTTCTTGTGCGGCCAGGTATTCGCGTTGTAGAGGGCGAACCGCTCGGGAAGTCCCAGTCGCTCGCGGACTCCGCGGACCTCGTCCGGGCTCGCCGGCTGATCCCAGGCATGGGGGGCCGCCGGGTGAATGGTCGCGATCTTGCCGGCTGCGCCCGGGTAGTGTCGCGCGATATCCGCGCGGCAGAAATCGGAGAGCGTGAAAATGAGATCGGCCCTTCGGATGGCCTCGCCAAAATGTTCGTCCCGGTCGCGCCGCTCGACATCGGTGAAGTTGGCGCCGAGGTGGACGTGCTGGATATCCGGAATGCATGCGGCGACCCGCGTCCCGCTCGCTTCCGGGTAGAAGTCGCCGAAATATGGATAGAAATTGATCATCCAGTCGGGCTGGAGGCGCTTCACCAGGGCGGCCTCAGATGCGGCCACGATCTCGGGGGCCACCCCGTGCAAGTGGTGCCGCTCGACGGTCCGGGGCCAACCGAGCCCGAGCTCCCGGATGTTGTTTTGGGGATGACCGCTGTGAATCTCGAGACCGGGCAGGGTCGCCAGCGCCTGCACGAGGTTCTCGAGGTAGCCGACGATGCCGCCGCTCTTGCCGGGACTGAAAGGACGGACGCTGACGTAGAGCTTCATGCGCGTTTCACGGTTTCACCGGCAGTCCGTCGTCGCGATGGCACAGCGTGGTCAGGCCGCGGGAGGCATTGCCCCAGAGGTTGATGATCGATTGGCGCAGCTCCGGCGGGAAGCGGCGCGAGACTTCCGGCTGTTCCGAGCACTCGAGCAGTTGCCGGCAGACCTCGGCGAGAACTCCGGGAGTCAGGCTGGCTCCCGAGTGGTGCTGGGCGACCCGTTGAATCTCGGCGACCCGTTTCCAGCCGCCCGCCGAAGTCTTGGTGGACGCATATTCCCGGCTGCAGGCGATGTCGGCGGGAACCCATTCCGGCTCTCCTTGTTTCGCCAGTCGGAGCCAGAGATCCGTGTCCATGGCGAAATGGAGGTGCTCGTCGACCGAACCACCCGCGGCTTCCAGCGCCTGCCGGTTGATGAAGGTCGCGGGCTGGAGCACGAAATTCAATCCCCAGATCAGGGCCTCGAGCGAGAAGTGGAATTTCTCCGGGTAGAAGGGCACCCGAGTCTTGCCGTCGCGGTCGGTCCGGAAGCCCCGGCCGAGATAGAACGGGGCGGCAGGATTCCGGCGGTGGCCTTCCGCCATCGCCGCCAGCGCCCCGGGCAGCAGGAAGTCGTCGGTATTTAGCCAGGTCACCAACCGCCCTTTTGCGAGCTTGAGGCCCTTGTTGATGGCGTGGCTCTGGCCCCGATCCTTCTCGCTCACAAAATACGCCAGCTTGGGACGGAAGGGTGCGATCTTGGCCAGCGTCGCGGCGTTGGAACCTCCGTCGATCAGGATGATCTCGAAGCTCGGGCCGGATTGCAGGCAGATGCTTTCCAAACAGTCCGCCACGAACTCGGGCTGGTTGTAGCTTGGCACCACAATGCTAATCAGGGGGTCGGCTGGCTTGGTCATGAAAATTTCGCGGGGTCGCTCCGGGCAAGTTCCTGCAGGCGCTCGGTGAGACGCATGGCGGACCGCCGGTGGGCGCGGGTGATCGTCCGTTCCTCCGCCAGCGTGGCTTGCAGTGCCGCCACGGTGGCCTGCAGCGCCGACCGCTCGCGTTCCGCCTGGTCGCGCACCGTCGCGAGCTCCGATTCAAACTCCCGGCGCCTTTCGGCCAGCACCGTTTGAACGGCCTGCAGTCGGGCGGCGAGGTCGACCGCCTCGGCCGTCTTGGCGGTGAGGCTCGAGCCGAGCGCGACGAGGTCCCGGTTCAGGCCGGCTTGCACCTGCAGGTGGTCGGCCTCCGCGTTGGCATGCTGCTCCTCCAGCCGGCGCATGGCGCGGACCTGCCCGGCCGCGGCGTCGCGTAGCTCCGCGATAAGTTGAAGGGCGCCATGCAACTCGTCCTGGGTCCGACGATGCGCCTCGCTCGCCATCGCAAGGTCCTGTTCCAGTCCAGCCAAGCGACGCTCAGTGTCCTCCAGACGCGCCAGCGTCTCGGCCAGCGTCGTCTGTAGGCCCGCAATCTTGCCATTGCGCTCCCGCAAGTCGGCCAGGGCGTTCTCCAGGGCGCTGGTGGTTTCAGACAGGCGGTCGGCGAGGCGCTCGCCCTCCCGGGCCCGGAGTTCAAGCTGGTGATCCCGCCCGGCCAAGGCCTCCTCAAGCTGTTGCACGCGGGCCAGCAGGCGCTCGTACTTGCCGGCGGCTTCGTCCTGTTCCCGGGCCAACCGTTCGTTCAGTTCCGCGATCGCCTCGTCGCGCTGGACAACCTGGTCATTGGCCTCGGCCAGCGAGGATTGCAGGGTCTCGCAACGCTGCTCCGCCGCGATGCGCGCCTGACGTTCAGTGTCACGGTCTTGGCTGACGGCGGCGAGGTTGGCCTGCAGGGCATCCCGCTGGGCCTCGGCGGACTGCCGGGCCTCGGCCTCGGCCGAGCGGGCCTGTTCGGCCGCCGCGACCTCGGATTGGAGCTTGGCCACCGCGAGATCGCGCTGCCGTACCGCGAAGAGGTCCTCCTCGTGGGTGTCGGTCGCCTGGCTCAGGAGACCATGCAGGCGGGAGATTTCCTTCCGGGAGCCCTCGAGGTCCTGCGCATGGCGGGCCAGAACGGCCTCGAGGTGGGATCGCTGGGATTGGGCGCGTGCGGCCGATTCCGTCGCCTTGGCGGCCTCGTCCGTTTTCTGCCTAAGGCCCCCAGCCGCGGCGTCACGCTCGGTGGTGACCGCAGCCAGGCGCGTGGCCAGGTCCCGGTTCTCCGCCGTTCGCTGTTCGACCGCGCTCGAAAGCTCCTTCAATTGGGCCAGAAGCTTCGCCTTTTCGGCCGTCAGGGACTCGAGCTGCTGTTGTGCTCGGGCCGCGGCCTCCGCCAGGGCGGCCGCCTGCCCGGCGAGCTCCGCTCGGGCCTGGGTGAGCTGGCGGCTTAGCTGTTCCAGCTTGGACTTCTGCTCGTCGACTTCGATGCGAAGGTGGTCCCGCTCCGCTGTCGCGGCGCGCAGTTCCTGGTCTTTTTTCCACAGGGCCTGACGATGGATGTCCGCTAGGTCCAGATTCTCCCGACGCAGCGACTCGACCAAGGGCTCGAGATGAGCCGACCGGGAGGTTAGGACACCCTGGTCGATCTTCAGATTGCGGACCTCTTCCTCAAGGAGTCGGATCTTGAGGGTAAAGTCGGCGACCTGAGTCCGGAGACTGTCGTTGTCCTGCCGCAAAGCGTCCACTTGCGCGGCGCTGGCTTCCTGGACCGATTTGGCGGAGGCCAGGGTTTCAGCCACTTGCCGTTTCTGCTCCTCCAGCAAGCGCCGTTCAACCTGCTGCGTCCCGCCGGTGGTTTCGAGCTGCTGCCGCAGTGCGTTGCATTCGTCGCGAGCCGTGTTGACCGCTGCAGTCAGGACTTTGATCTGTTGCAGCCGGTTCCCCGAGTCCGCTTCGGTGGCCCGCAGTTTCTCCGTGAGCTGGTCCAGTTGTTGGCGGAGCGCGGTAGTCTCGGCGGACGACGCCTCGGTGCGCTTCGATATCTCCGCGTGACGTCGGTGCAACTCGGCGATGCTCCGATCGCGAGCCGACAATTCGCGCGTCAGGACGAGGACCTGGGCCAGACGCGCCTGCCGGTCGCGTTCGGTTTCGATGGCCCGCTGGCGGCTGCGCTGATAGGTGACAAGCTGGTCCTCGTCGACGCGGCTCAGCCGCACGATCCGGTCGCCATCGGGAGCGCGGCTGGCCGGGGCCAGCAGACGGGGCAGTTGCGCGATGACATCCGCCGGGCGGACCAGCTTCACGCAGGGGGCATCGACCAAGTGGCAATCCCAGCCGCACCCAAAGCAAGGCAGGGGGTGAACCACGGCAATCGAACGGGGCAGTGAGGGCGAGAAACGCGGCCAGGTGCCACCGCCGAAGATCCCCAGCACGGGAACCTGGACGGCTTCGGCGATATGAAGGGTGCTCGTGTCGTTCCCCACGTAGGCCCGGGCGGACGCCAACAATCCGGCCAGGAGCGCGAGCTCGCCATGGCTTCCCAGCCAGACGGCCGGCGGTTTTCGCCCGGAAGGCAGGCGGCTCATCACCGCCTGGACCGTCACTTCCTCGGAGCTGTGAGCGGCGAGGAGAACACGCAGTCCGCTCTGGTCACCCAGCCAGGCCACCACCTCGGCGAAGTGCTCGGGGCTCCAGGATTTCAGCGCCACGTTGGCGCCGCCGGCGGGATTGCAGACCACGAACCGGCCGGGCTTGAGCCCCAGTCGACCGAGGACGGCCTTGGCTTCGCTCTCGACCTTGGCCGGGACCTGAATCGCTGGCAGGAGCGGCGACGGCTCGGACTCGCAGAGATGGCGAATCAGGTGGGCACCCTTGTCCAACTCATGACTGTCGCGGTCCACCGAGATGATTTCGGGAAAAAGCACGGCGCAGTCGCCGAGTGCCTTTTCCGCGAAATAGCTAGCCGTTGCCGAGTCAAACACCGCCGGTCCGACCGAGACCCGTCGGGCGGAGGGGACGGCCGCGGCAGCCAGGGCATGCAGCCACGACTTCTCGTAGCTCGGTGCAACCAGCACCTCCGGGGCAAAGCTCCGAATCGCGTCAGCCAATTCGCCGGCCCGGGTGAACTCGCTGGCCTTGCCGCGGTAGGGATCGGCATCCGTGACAAGGTATTCAACGCCTTTGGGCAGCAGCGGGATTACGTCTTGGTGCCTCTCCTTGAGCAGCAGGCCGACACGAGTGCCCGGCCACTGCTGTTTCAGCCGGGCGAGCACCGGCCCAAACAGCACGAGATCACCGTACGAATCGGAGCGCACGAACAGGACACTCGAAGGTGCCGGACGCGCTCCGGAAGACGCCTTTTCAAACAGCTCTTCGGCCGACTTCGCCCCGGCCAAGGCTCCCGGTGACCTTGAGTCCTCGGCAGCTGGTGCTCGAAGGCGGCCACGCGCTTTTCGCAAGCGTTCGAGAAGCTGTTGAGAGGAGCGAGTCATTTGACGAGCTGAAGGGCGATTTCTAGCACTTTCTCCAAGTGGGGCGACTTAAGCGCCGGAATACCCTTGGTTTGCAGGTGTTCGAAGGACGCCGAGAGCGGAACAAAGGGAGTCAACAGCGGCACGCCAAGTCGAAACGCCACTGCACTTTCCTGCGCCAGGTAGCGGTCGCGTCCGGGCCGCACCTTGTTCAGGAGCAGGTACACGCGGGAGTTCTCGGAGCGATGAGTGTGGACGAGGCGAACCATCGGGGTGGTGGCGTGGATGCTGAACAGGCTTTTCTCAGCCACGATCACCAACCGGTCGGACTGGCCGATCAGCGCGCACAATCCGGCATGCGGACCCTGGTCCTGGGGATTAATATGTCCCGGGGTGTCGCACAGGACGATTTCCGGGGCCGGTTCCTCCTCAACGGTCGCGATCTTGCCGACTTCGCGGGCCCAGAACTTCACCGAACCCTGGGGATCCCGATCGTCGAACGCGACCCGGTACCCCGCCTGGTTTAGCACGGCCCCGATGGCAATGCAGAGGGTCGATTTTCCGACACCGCCCTTTTGATTGAGAAACGTGATGACAAGCGGGCGGGCCGTGCGCTCGGAGGTTGGACTCACGCCCTACGTCACCATCTGCAGGAGCTCATGGCAACACTTGGCCGCAGTGTCCGCGAGGCGCTCCAGTGTCTCCCTCCGGACGGCTGTTGCCGCCGCCAATCCGGCTGCAAAGTCGCCCGGTCGCGCCAACGAAGGCTGGGCTGCGCAGTCCAGCTGCTCGCAGAGCCCCTGGACCTTCATGCTCCGCGGATAAACCGCGACGCGCGCCCCGCTCCAGGCGGCTGCCAGGGCCCCGTGGTACCGCGTCGAGAGGCAGGTCCCGACTCCGTGCCACGGCTGCAGCAGGTCGTCCACGCTCGCGGCGGCATAGTCCGGCGCCGCCAGTTGGACCTTGGCCTGAAAGCTGGGGGAAAGCTGGCCGAACACGAACCGCTCGGAGTAGTTCATCACGCGTCCGTCCTGAACGATCCAGCGCAGCGGCGCCGTGCGGGCCGCAATGAACTCCGTCACGGATTCCGGATGGTACTGGTGACTCTTCTCGACGTGGAAAATCACCGCCTCGACGTTTGGTTGCGGGGCGGGCCAGGATTGCTGGGCGAAGTACACGTTGGCGAGGTCCGCGCCGGTCGTGATGCCCGCCGACCGCCCGGATTCGTGCAGGAACAGCGTGGCTTTCTTGTCGCGGGTCCAGATGTGCCGCACCTGCCCGAGAATCGCCTTCGCCCGCTCGGCCCGCACGGCCCGGGCATCCTCCACGCCGATGCCAAGCATGTAGGCCGGCTTGGCATGCTTGGAGACCAGCCGCATCTCCTCCTCCAGATGCGTGACCATCCACATCGAGCTGTCGAACTGGAACGGGGTGCCTCCCAGTCCGAGCCAGACCGTGCTTTGGGCGACCAGCCGTTCGCGCTCCGGGGGAGTGTACGGGGCCCAGACAATCGCGGGAAAACGCCGCCGCATCGTCTCGAGGTTGGCCTCGGCGCAGGCGGTGATCTCAATATTGGCCGACGCGGCCACTACCGCGGCGAGAAAGCCGGCCAGCATCCAGTCGTCACCGGCATTCCCGGTGCCGAAGAAATGATGACCGATGTGGATTCGGAGGGGCGTGGGCATGGGAGCTAAGCTTCAGGCGAAAGGGCGCGCGTCAGCCATGGACGCGAATTTCCATGGGCAGCCGGACCATGCCGTAGAAGGGCCAGGTGTCTTCGGTGACAGCGGCCGCGGCCGTGACGGCCACCGGACCAAGGCCCTCGAGGCGGTGGAGGGCGTAGCCGGCGTTGGGCCCGTCGCTGGACCGTTGAGAGCAGCCAACGGAAAAAGTGTATTCACCAGGGTGGACCGCCAGTTCGACCCGCATTTCCACGACCCGCTCCTCGCCGGCCCGGAAATCCGCCAGCGGCACGCGGAGCTGCCTGGTGCCGGCGGCGAAAATCAGGTTGTTCATCCGGTCGTAAAGATGGATTCCGCAGCTGGGATCGGGGATGTCCGCGGTGGCGCGCAGTCGCACGACGAGAGCCATCTTGGTTCCCACGGTAAAATTCCGAGTCGCCTGTCCTGTCTCGTCGAGCACGGCGACCTGCTCGATGGTCAGTCCGCCTGCGCCATGCTCGGACCGAGCCTTGCGCCGGATGTCATTCGCTTCGATGACTTGCAGCAACCGGCCCCGCTCCTGGGTCTGTGAGGTCGCCTGGGCCCGGTTCGGCAAGGAAGCGGCCGAGGCCGTGGGCGAAAGCGCGTAGTAACGACTCGCGGCCTCTTCCGGAGGACCCTCGTAGGCCTTCGTTCCGTTCACCAGCAGGATGGCGCGGTCGCAGAGGTTGCGCACCGCCGAAATGTCGTGCGACACGAACAGCAGGCTGGTGCCGGCGTCCAGGATCTGCCGAATCCGCGTGAAGCACTTCTGGTTGAAGAACACGTCGCCGACGCTGAGGGCCTCGTCGACGATCAGGATCTCGGGATCGACACTCGTGGCGACTGCGAACGCCAGGCGCATCATCATGCCCGTGGAGTAGGTCTTCACCGGGTGGTTGATGAACTCGCCGATATCGGCAAAGGCGGCGATGGAATCGTACCGGGCCTCAACCTCCGCGCGGCTCAGTCCGAGCACCGCGCCATTGACGAAGATGTTTTCCTTCCCGGTGAAGTCCGGATTGAAGCCGCTGCCCAGTTCGAGCAGCGCAGCGACGCGGCCGTTCACCTGGATCAGTCCCCGGCTGGGCTGCAGAGTGCCGGCGATGATCTGGAGCAGCGTGGACTTGCCCGAACCATTGCGCCCGATGATTCCGACCGCCTCGCCGCGCCGAACCGAGAAACTGACCCCATCCAAGGCGCTGAAGTCGCGATAGCCTTGGTTGGAGGCGGAGCGCAGGCGATCCGCCCATGGGTCCGGCACGATCTGAGCGCCGAAGGCATATGCCGGACTCAGCAGGCGCTTGGCGGGCGACTCCCAGATTCGGTAGGTCTTGCCAACATCCTGAACGGAGATGACGGGCTCGTCGGACATTTGAGTGCTCAAGTTGATCAGGGGCCGTTCGAAGGAGCCGTGCAATACCGCATTTAAACGTGTGTAGGCAACCGCCTTACACCTCGCCTTTCCGGGAGGAGTGCGATGGCGGAGTCGCGTCGCGTAATTGTCGGACGGAGCATGCGCCATCACGGGTTCGCTCTGCTTGGAACGGCGAAGCAAATCGGTTGGCGAAGCCAGGTTCATACTCCATTTAGGTTAAGGCGGGACCTATCGGGGGCGGTTCGCGCAAAAGACGTCGCGGCTGGGTCGGCGGATTCATCCAAAAGGGGAATAGCACGACAGCTTCACTCAGACACTTGTTGCCTTAGGTCCATTAATCTCGTCTGGTTGAAGAGGATAGACCTTGAATTTAGTCGTCTTCCCGCTCCATAGCTCATAATCACATAAAAAGATGAGGCGGGCATTCATCACAGGCATCACCGGGCAGGACGGCTCGTACTTGGCCGAATTGTTGCTTGGCGAAGGCTATGAAGTCCACGGTTTGGTCCATCGGCCCGACACCCTCCCCAACAGCAACATTCGGCATCTGGTAGCCGATCCCGCCATCGTGAACCGGCGGTTGTTTCTCCACAACGGCACCAACGAAGACGCCACCCATTTGCGACGGATTATTGGCAAGGCGCGACCGGATGAGTTCTATCATCTCGCGGGACAGTCGAGTCCGCGCCTGAGCCTTGAGTTGCCGGAAAGCACGCTGGAGAGCATCGGCATGGCGACGCTGCGACTGCTCGAGATTCTCCGCGATTTGCCGGAGCCGCCGAAGTTTCTCTACGCGTCCAGCAGCGAGGTGTTTGGTTCGCCGCCGCATGCGCCGCAGGACGAACACACGCCGGTGAATCCCACGACGCCCTACGGCGCGGCCAAGGCGCTGTCGCAGCAGATGGCCCGGATCTACCGCATCGCCTATCAGCTGCCCACTTGTGCGGCGGTGCTCTACAATCACGAGTCGCCGCGCCGCAGCGGGAGTTTCGTCACGATCAAGATCGCCCGCGCCGCCGCCCGGATCAAGCGCGGCCTCGACCGCGAGGTCACGCTTGGCAGCCTCGACGGCCGCCGCGACTGGGGCTGGGCGCCCGATTATGTCCGGGGGATGTGGCTGATGCTGCAGCAGAAGACGGTCGACGATTTTGTGCTCGCGACGGGCAAGCTGCATTCGGTCCGGGAACTCGCGGCGCGCGCCTTCGAGCATGTCGGCCTCAACTGGCAGGATCACGTGAAGTACGACGCCGGCCTGCTCACGTCGGTCGAGCCGGTGGCGCCCTGCGGCAATCCCGCCAAGGCCAAGGCCCTGCTGGGCTGGGAAAACACGGTGCCATTCGCCGACATGGTCGGTCGACTGGTCGACGCCGAGCTCAAGAAAATCTCATGAGGAAGAAAGCGCTCATCACGGGTATCACGGGACAGGACGGATCATATCTTGCCGAGTTTTTGCTCGAGAAAGGGTATGAGGTTCACGGCCTGGTCCGCCGCGCCAGCACGATGAACCGCGGGCGCATCGACCATCTCCAGGCCTATGAGAAAGGGGCCGACCGTCGGCTGTACCTTCACTACGGCGACCTCGCGGACAGCGTGTCGCTGGTGAAATTGCTCTATGCCCTGCAGCCGGACGAGATCTACAACCTCGCCGCGCAGAGCCACGTCCGGGTGAGCTTTGACATCCCGGAGTATACCGCGGACATCACCGGGGTCGGCGCGGCCCGCATCCTGGAGGCGATCATCGAGTCGGGCATCGGCAAGAAGGTGCGGTTCTACCAGGCATCCTCGTCGGAGATGTTCGGCAAGGTGCAGGAGGTGCCCCAGAATGAGGAGACCCCGTTCTGGCCGCGCTCACCTTACGGTTGCGCCAAGGTGTTCAGCCACTGGCTGACGGTGAACTACCGCGAGTCCTACAATCTCTTCGCGTGCAGCGGCATTTTGTTCAACCACGAGTCGCCGCGTCGCGGCGAGTCATTCGTCACGCGCAAGATTTCCCTCGCGGCGGCCCGGATCAAGAAGGGGCTCCAGAAGGAGCTCAGCCTGGGCAATCTCGATGCCAAGCGTGACTGGGGCTACGCCAAGGAGTATGTCGAGGGCATGTGGCAGATGCTCCAGCAGGAGCAGCCGGACGATTATGTGCTGGCGACGAACGAGACCCATACGATCCGCGAGTTTCTCGACGCGGCCTTCGGGCGGGTGAACCTCGACTGGCGTGACCATGTGAAGTTTGACGAGCGATTCCTCCGTCCGGCGGAAGTCGACCTGCTGATCGGTGACTATTCCAAGGCGAAGCGCGTGCTGGGCTGGGAACCGCGCACGCGGATGAAGGCGCTCGCCGAGCTGATGGTCGACGCCGATCTGGCCGCCCTGCGCTAGAGGCGCTTGAACAGAGTCGCAGCCGCAAGGGGGCGCCACACGCTCAGGAAATCGGCGTCGCGCGAGCCTACGCGGCCACGCCATCCCCGAAGGTATCCTAGCCGTTCGAGAGGCGGGAGCCGGCAAACTCGATCAACCGGGCGGCTGACGCCGTGGCCGACTCCGCGCCGGTGTGCAGCAACAGATCAACCTGGGCCGGCGCCTCAAATCCGTCGGAAAGGCCGGTGAAATTCGCCACCTTGCCGGCGGCGGCCCGGGCGTAGAGTCCTTTCACGTCGCGCTCGCGACAAACTTCGTAGGGCGCGTCCATGTAAACCAGGGAGAACCCCTCGGAGCCGGTGACCGCTCGAATCAGCTGCCGGTGACTCTCCAGCGGGGTGATGAACGACGCCACGGTGCAAATCCCGGCGTCGCGCGCCATGCGGGCGATGCAGGCCGCGCGGCGGAGATTCTCGGCGCGATCGGCGGCGGTGAACCCAAGCCCCTGGCAGACGCCGGCCCGCAGGGCATCGCCGTCCAGCGGCAGGACCGGACGGCCTTGGGCACGCAGCGCGTCTACCAGCTGGATGGCCAGCGTGGACTTGCCGGCGCCGGACAGGCCCATGAGCCAGAAGATGTGAGCGGGTTGAGGGGAGGAGGGCATGGAGCGGAGGGATGGGCGAGGTTCCGGTCCCAAGACCCACGCTCGGGAACCGGAAGCCGCGGGATGGAGGCGGAAGCGACGGGGCCGAGCTAGATCACGTCGGCGAACGCCGGCTTCAGGCGTCGAAACACGAAATAACCGAACGAGCAAAGGGCGAAGCCGACCACGTAGAGATAAGCCACATGCTTCAGGCTCACCGCCTGATTCCAGAGGATGGCGTTTCTTGCTTCCTCGATCGCGAGCAGCAGCGGATTGAAGCGCAGCACGGTCCAGATCGCCGGCGGGATCTTGTGCGACGAATAGAAGATCGCGCTGGCGTACATGAGCGACATCGAAAGGAACTGCATGACCTGGGTCAGGTCGCGCAGAAACACGCCGAAGGCTGCGATCAACCACGCCAACCCGAGCGCCAGCATGGCGATGGGCAGCAGGATGACCGGCAGCCACAGCATTCCGATGGTCAGGCCCGGGCCAAAGAGCATGACGCCGATCAGCACGAGACCGAGGCTGATCATCAGGTGGAACGTCGCGGCATTGACGGCGGAGGCGGGAAGAATCTCGAGCGGGAACACGACCTTCTTCACGAAGTTCGGATTGATGACCACGAGGTTGGGGGAGAGGGAAATCGTCTCCGCCAGGTATTGGAAAATACTCAGTCCCAGAAATACCCCGAGCGCGTAATCGATGCGGGTCTCGTTGGGCAGGATGCCGAATCGCCCGCCGAAGATGTAGCCGAACACGAAGACATAAAGGCCCAGCATGAGCAGGGGGTTCAGGACCGACCAGATCAGCCCGAGGTGACTGCCCCGGTGGCGCAGTTCGACCTCGCGCAGACTAAACTGCCAAAGCAGTTCGCGATGCTGCCAGAGGTTTCGGGCAAAGGAAAACGGCCCCAGCTTCGCGGCGGAGGAGTTCATTCGTCCAACACGGCGCGAGCGTTCACGTTAGTAAAGGGAAAATTGGTTCCGCGACCCCACGACGGGACCGGCGAGAGCTCTCCGGACTACCGCTTTGGGCTTGCGTCGCCGTCTGTTCAGGATGGCCTGAGACTTTCAAGCGGAACAGCCGGCGTCCCCGGACGTCAAAGCGGTTTCGCCCGCGATTATCTTCAGGCCCCGATCCACTATGCTCCGATCCCTTCGTCTCGCCTCGTCCGGCCTACTGTTGCTCAGCGCGCTGGTGCTTCCAGTCCAAGCCGCACCCGTTGATTCGTCCGCCCTGCCGCTCGCGGAAAATTACTTTCCGATGCTGAAGCCCATCATCGAGGCGGCGGTAAAGGAATCACCCCGCATGGTGATGCGGAACCTGGAGAATGCCATCGCGGAGCAGAACCGGATTGCCGCCCGCGCCGGTCAATTGCCGTCGGTTGGCGGCTACATGCAGTATAACCCTTGGCAGCTCGACCACCGCGCCGACGCCCCGGGCTGGCGGGACACGCAGAAGCTCTATTACAACGCCAGCATCAACCAGCCGGTTTTCCACTGGGGCACGCTCCAGAACAACACGCGCATCGCGGAGTTGCAGAAGAAGATCACCGAGGGGCAGACGGATGAGGCCTATCGCGGGCTGGTGCAGGAAATTCGCGGGCAGTTCATGCAGCTGGTCCTGAAGAAGCTCCAGTACACCCGCAACGACATGGCCATCCAGATCGCGCGCGATCAGCTGGCCATTGCGCAGACCAAGCTCGAGAAGAAGGTCATTGCGCCGGGCGACATGTTCATGCCGCGGCTGAATTTCGACCAGGCCCAGTTGTCCGCCGACCGCGCGCGCGAGGACCTCGACAACGCCAAGCGTGCCTTCGCGAAGCTCACCGGCGCCGAGCCGCTGCAGGACAGCCAGATTCCCGACATGCTGCCGCCGGTGACCCCCGCGCCGGAGGTGCTGAGCGGGATTCTGGCCGGCCACGTCGCCAATCAGGATCTCAATTCGTATTATCTCGAAACCCTCCGCCGCCAGATCGAGGTGGAGAAGCTCAACTACAAGAACGCCGACGTTCGCCTTCGTCCGAATTTCAACCTCCAGGCCGGCGTCAGCCAGGACGAGCAGAGCTACACCGCCAACATCGCCCAGAAGTACCTCCTGCAGTCGCGCTATGTCGGCGTGCAGGTCAACTGGTCGATCTTCGACGGGTTTTCCGCCCGGGCCGCCAAGGCCAACGCCTCCACGCGTCGCCGCCAGGCCGAGATCAACTATGACGAGGCCCGCGCCGCCCTTTCCGAGCAGACCCGCGCCCAGCTCAAGCAGCTCGAGTTCTCCTCGCGGAGCATGGAGCTCGCCAATCGCATCCTCGAGTCCAACCAGGGCAATGTCGCGGGACGCAAGGACGACCTTGCGCGCGGCCTGGTCTCCGAGGCCGAGGTCAACGCCGCCCGGCTCGGGCTGGTGGACGCGCAGATCAACGCGTCGGCCTCCCGGTTTGACTACCTGATGAAGACCGGGGACTTCCTCTCGATGATGCTCGAGGATCCCGCGCTGCAGAATCTTCCCAAGTCCCGCCTGTGAAAAAGCTCCTGATCGCAGCCGGCGCCGTCGTCGCGGTGGTGCTGGCG
>CAZUQB010000009.1:0-29898 GCA_964622405.1 uncultured Opitutaceae bacterium
AAATCGCGAAAAGTCATAACAAAGTCATAACAAGCTCGCGGAGATTTCCCGACGTTTCGTCCGTTCACCAATGTCCATGGAGCGCGCCCAGTCCTGACTTCGCTTCAGAGGGTAGCGCCCGGAAGCGACGAACTCCGCCAGTAACAGCCGAGCTAGACAAGGCAGCCGTAAGCACGGCAGGTTGCAGCCCCTCTTCGGGTGCGAACTGTACCTCGCCACCCGGCTAGAGCATCTCAATTAGAAGTATAGCCACAGGCGGCAAATCAACCGCGGGCATCTTGAGCTGTGATGGCGCGCAAGGCGGCGGCGATGGCGGCCAGGAGGTCAGCGTGCGTGCGGGCCTGGGCCTTGCGCAGGAGCGCCTTCACCTTGCTCGTCGCGGTGCCGTGGGACACAAGAGCCGATGCGTTCGATTGGGCCGCGTTTGATGCCTGCCAGGCTGAACTGAAGGCCAACGGAAAGACGCCCCTCTTTCGGCAGCTCCGCGCGCGTTATCGGGCCTCGGCGGCCCCGCAGTTGGTCGCCCTGTGGCGGCGGCTAAAAAAGGTGGTGCCGCGCTACGGACTGGGACGGGCCGAGTTGCTGCCGGTTCGGAAGGGCGAGGCGGCCATTGCCGCGTGTGTCGGAAAATACCTGGAGGGCGGGCTCGTGATAAGGAAACATTCCTGGAAGGGCTGCCGGCGGGTTGAGTATGACCGCCGCGCCAAGGACGACTGGATCGCGTGCTCGCGCGGGTTTGCCTGGCATTCCGCCGGCGCGGCTTTGTGGCGCGCCCGGGTGGGTCAGGTCGGGGCCGCCCTTGGCGTCGAGGACCTGGACGGCATCAAACGGAAGCTGGGGCCCAAGTGGGCCTATCGGTTGCGTGACACCATCACCTCGGCGAGTGAGGAGGATTGGCAGCTCGTCCTACGCGCGACGGCGACGAGGGATGCAACGGGTGGCCTCAGCACCACACACCACAAAGCCTGACCCGCTGGATTGGCCAGTTACGCCGATTGGGAGCGTTACCCGGTCGCGCTGCGTCCCGACCAACTCCAAACGCTCGCGGAGCTTTTCGGCGTCCGCGTCGAGGACCTGGTCGATCAGTCGCGCGCCAAACGCGGCCAAGGCCCGACCGGCAAGATGCGGCAGCTTTTCACGGCGGCCTCGCACCTGCCGCGCGACCAACAGCAAAAGGTCGTCGCGCTCCTGGAGGCGTTCGTCGAGAAGCACGCCAAGGCGTCGTAATCGTCCGCGCGCCTACCGGTTTCACGGTAGCTTTTCCGGGGCGGTTTTGATCCCAAGGAAGTCCTTAGGGCCTTGCGTCTCTCACCAAACAAGCGCGGGAGACGTGCGCCGACCAAGACGGCTTTTCGTAGCCTCGGACTACCGCAATCACGGTAGACCGGGACCGTTGAGGAGGACAGGATTTCACGGTGAGATTGCGGCCATGAGCTTCCTCCTTAGCTGCTGGTTTTGGTTCGCGCGCCGGGCGAGGCGGCGCGCAACGGGCCGGAGCGTCAGCGCAGGCCGGGCGGTTCGCGGCCGCAGCGCAGCGGAGGGCGCGAGCCGTGGCCGCAACGAGACGAAGCCGAGGCGCAGCGCCGCAGGCGCGGAGTTCCTGGCGCGCGGGTGCTCCAGGAGCGCGCCACGCCGGAACGGTCGGCGCGACGCAGCGGAAGCCGTCAGCGCTGGAGCGGAGGCGCGGCGTCCGTGCAGGCGTTCTCAGCCGCCACCGGCGGCGGTCCGGCCGGGATGGTTGGTGACCGCGCGCAGCGCCACGCCCCGGCAAGCCGGGGCGAGCGCGCGGGCACCGCGAGCGCCGGGCCTTGCGGACCCGGCCGAGCGCGACGTAGCGGAGGCGAAGGAGCGCGAGCCGCTGGCCGAGCAAAGCGAGAGGGCGCGCCGACCCTCGCGCCGCGCGGCAAGCGTCAGCGCAGCCGGCTGCGCGAGGTTGAGGCGCGCCCGGTGCCAGCCGGGCGCAGCGGGGTCCCCGTGGGGCACTCTCGGCGGGCGCCGACGTGACGGAACGCAGCGCAGCGGAGTGCAGGAACGACGGCGACGGCGCGGGTGGGCGGAGCGCCGCGTTCCGCGCCCGATCCTTCGGGCGCACGCCGCCGCCCACGGGGCTGGACTCTTACCGCACGCAGCCGTTTGCCCGGAGCGAAGCGGAGGGATCGACCGAGCGAAGCGACGGAGACGGCGGAGGAGGACAGCAGGGCTCGTGACGGAGCGGCAGCGACGGCGCGAGACGTGCCGCTTGGTTCCGTGGCACATTGGCAACGACGACTATGGAATCGTGCCCAAAAAACTAACGTTGGTGACGCCACCGCTATCGACGGTGATGAGCACGCCAAAATTCCGCCCAGGAGTTTTATCCTTCCATTCGTAAGCAAACGCTGCGCCGCCTACATCAGTTTTTGTTGGGCCAGTAAATGAAGCCGCAACGTAATGAAAATTTTTGCAGACCTTCGCAAACCGGTCCTGAGCGGCCTGCCTTGCTTCTGCTTCCGTCACTGGGCCACCGCAGCCGGTTGTTAGAAACAAGCTCACGCAGAGCACTAAGAAAAATGCTTTCATCGACGTCACTTTATCGGCTGCGGAAGCGGCAGGTTACCCCGAAAAATTATCTGGAAAGGTTGCGCGCTGGAACTGCCTGTCGGGTTCGCGATGACATTTGCGCCGAGAGTTGCGAGGTTTCGGAACGGTTGAGCAGTCCACGAGTGCATGTCGAAGTCGTAGGTGTCAGGCAAAACATGGAAAGTCTGGCCTCCGCTGCCCAATTGCAGGGTGACTGTCCCGTTCACCAAAAAATCTGAAGAGGTTTTGCTGGGGAACGTGTATGTTTGCAGGCCGCGACTATTGAAGCCGCTCGGATTCACTTTGCTGAAGTCATACTGCTGCGCGTCCACTTGAACAGGAACGCCGCCGCCATTTCGATAATGGTCGTTTGCTTGACCGAGAGTCAGTTTCCCACCGGGGGCGTTAATCGCATTCTGATTCGCGAGAGTTAAAGTCGCCGGGACGCCGTTGCGTCCAACGGCCCCTGCTTCTCCACCTCGGGTCACATACGGGATCGAGCCATCGGAATACATCCCGTCCCCACTCGACGCGATGAGCCCTGCGTTGTTTGGGGCGGTTGGGGTTTCCTGAAGCGGCGTTGCACTCTCGATGAGGTTACCATCGCCGTCGTGGACGGTGACGGTGCCCCCGTTCGTGATCGTGTTATTGATGAGATTCTGAAGCGCTCTTTGCGCCTCTTCTCGCGCCATTTGCTGATCGAGCGCCGTGTTGCCATCCCACAAGGCCTTGTCGTCAAACCCGGTGCCCGCCCGGCGGGAGTCGATTATCGCTTGCATGCGCGCTTGCAGGAGACTCGCGATCCCATTGGTCGCCCCCGACCCGCCATCTTCCATGATAATCTCACCGTCCATCCCGAGGTAATCGTAGGCATTGACCGCGTTGTTGCGGCAATACGCATACAGGTGCAGTCCGCCCTGTTCCTCGATGGGGTCGCGGTTGATGAATCGTCCGAGGCTTGGGCTGTAGTGCCTCCGGCCAAAATTGACCAAATTGAAGTCATCGTGGGTATACTTGGTGGCGAAGCGGAACGGGTTCGTTGAGCCATACGGTCCGCTCAGGCGCAGCGTATTGCCATAGGCGTCGTACTCATAAGCCGCCGCCAGCGACCCATCTGAAACCTTGAGCAACCCGTGCACGTTGCCCATCGCGTCGTACACCGTTACGTAGGTCTCGCTGCTATCCTGGATCATCAGCAAGGCACCAATACCATCCGCCGTCTGGCCTGGTCCACCAATATCCATCCCCCAGAAATACCGCTTCTGAATGACGGTGCTGCCATTGTAGACCCCCACCAGGTTCCAGCCATTGTAGACCATGCGGGCCGAAGTAACGGGTCAGAGTATGTGATGTGTGGTCTGAGGCGTCGCCTGGACGTGCGGCCACACCGTGAGGTCGGGATCAGGCCGACAGGGGGTCAGACCGCCGTTTTCTGATTAGTGCGGGAAAACGATGTCGACCCAGCGCCGCGGCGCGGCAGAAAGATGTGCAATCAAGGAATCGAAGCCTGGACCCCCTGCAGGGCGCGCATGGTTCGCGGAAGCACCACACATCACATACCCTGACCCCTTACCTGTGCCTAGAGCTTCGGATGGCACGGCCATTTGGACAGACTGACGAGTTGGCGGACAGGGTGGCGTGGTCACGGAGAGCCTGTCCTCCGAAGCCTTGGCGTAGGAGGAGCGCAGGAGGCCTGTGTAAAGAGGGAGTGAATCTCGCGAGTGCTCACGACGCGCCCAACGCGGCACCCCACCACCAGAGGGCCTGCCCTCCGAAGCCTAGGCGTAGGAGGGCTATCTCGCGTATGTCGGATCGAGTCCCAGCCCAAAGAAGCCCCGGGCGTTGTCGAAGCAGATGTCGCGCACCGTCGCGCCGATGAGGTCGCGATCGGGGGGCAGTTCGCCGCGCTCCATCTCGGCGCCGAGCAGGTTGCAGAGGACGCGACGGAAATATTCGTGACGCGTGTACGACAGGAAGCTCCGCGAATCCGTCAGCATACCCACGAACCGGCGCAGCAGGCCCAGGTTTGAGAGCGCGTTCATCTGCCACTCCATCGCCTCCTTCTGGTCGAGGAACCACCAGCCGCTGCCGAACTGGATCTTACCCGCCACCGAGCCGTCCTGGAAATTGCCCGCCATCGTCGCGAAGACGTAGTTGTCCGCGGGATTGAGGTTGTAGAGCACCGTCCGCGGCAGTTCGCCGCTCGCGTCCAGCGCGTCGAGATAGCGCGCCAGTGCCCGCGCCTGCGGGAAATCCCCGATGCTGTCGAAGCCGGTGTCCGGTCCGAGCTTCGCCAGGAGGCGCTGGTTGTTGTTTCGCATCGCACCGAGATGCAGCTGTTTCGTCCAGCCGCGGCGCGCGTCCCAGCGGCCGAACTCCAGCATCAGGTACGAGCCGTACTTCGCCCACTCCTCCGGCGTCGCGGCCCGCCCCGCCCGCGCCGCTGCGAAGATCGCCGCCGCCTCGGCGGGTGTGCACGGCTCGGCCAGCGCGGTCTCCATGCCGTGGTCCGACAGGCGGCCGCCAAACGCATGGAAGTCGTCGTGGCGCCGCTTCAGCGCCTCCAGCAAGTCGTCGAGCGTCCGGATGCTCGTCTTCGCGGCTCCCTCCAGTCGCTCAAGCCAGGCGTTGAACGCCGCGGGTTGGTTCACGCCAAGGGCCTTGTCCGGACGGAAAGTCGGGTACACGCGCGTTTTCAGTCCCAGCCGACGGATCTGCTCGTGCGTCTCGAGCGAATCCGCCGGGTCGTCGGTCGTGCAGATCACCGCCACGCGATTCGCCGCCAGGATGTCGTGCACCCGCAGGTTCGCGAGTTTCGCGTTCGCCTCCCGCCAGATCGCATCGGCGGACGCGGGATTGATGAGGGTGTCGATGCCGAAGTAGCGCTTCAGCTCCAGGTGCGACCAGTGGTACAGCGGGTTCCGCAGCGTGAACGGCACGGTGGCGCACCACGCGTCGAACTTCTCGCGCGGCGTCGCGTCGCCCGTGCAGAGCCGCTCCGCCACGCCGTTGGTCCGCATCGCCCGCCACTTGTAGTGGTCGCCGCCCAGCCAGATCTCCGCGAGGTCCGCGAAGCGGTGGTTGGCCGCGATCTGCGCCGGCGGCAGATGGCAGTGGTAGTCGTAGATCGGCTCGTTCTTCGCGAACGCGTGATAGAGATCGCGCGCCGCCGCCGACTGCAGGAGGAAATTGTCGTGGATGTAGGAGCTCATTCTTGGGGAGTAGCGAGTAGTGAGTAGCGGGCGGCGGGCATGTATCTAGGAGTTGGAAGGTGGTAGATAGGAGTTGGTAGCTGCACCCATGCTCGCTGCGCGCTACCCGCTACTCGCTACTGTTTCATCCCCCGATCTCCGCCAGCATGGCGTCGAGTGAGGAGTGCACGGCGAGGCGTTGACGGGCGGTGGCGCAGCGTGCGACGGGCGCGAGGCCGGTTTGTTCGGCGAGGAAGATGAGATAGCCCGCCACGCCGCGCGCGTAGTTGAGCCGGGCCTCGGGACTGATCGCGTAGAAGCGGGCCCGCTGCCGGTAGCCGGCCGGCGAGTGATCGCCCAGGGCTGCCTTCTCGGCGCGGCCGTCCGCCGCGAGCACGTAGAGGAAGTTGTACTCGAAAAAGAACATGTGCTCCGGGCTTGGGGGCAGCGCCTCCAGCGCAGCGCGGCACGCGGCCGGCGAGGCGAAGGTGGCGGCCGCCGCCGCCGCGCCCAGCGAGGTGGTCACGAAGGTGCGGGCCATCTTCTGCTCGGTCGCGTCGGCGCTGAACGCCCCCGCCACCGCCATGTCGATTGTGAAGCGATACCAGTCGCGCCACAGCGCCTGGTCCGCGGCGTTGCGCGACGCGTGCAGCGCCACGCCCATCTCGTAGGTGTAGCGCCCGCTGGTCTTGATCTCGAGGCGGCTGCCGGTCACTTCGCCCATCACGCGGTAATTCTCTGCCGACTTCCCCGAGCCCGAGTGGAAACCGATGCTCACGCCGAATTTCTCGCACACGGCCCACTGCTTCGCGATCAGTTGGCGCAGGGCGGCGTTGTCCGGATACGGTGTGTTCTTCTGGAAACCAAAGGCCGGGGCCACGAAGTTCACCGGCATGCCCAGCAGCTCGCACAGCGCGAGCATCACGGCGGTGGTCTCAGGGGTCGTGAGGCCCGGCAGTTCGTCGATGGACAGCTCGCGGAGGTAGCGCCGCCCCACCTCGGTGGTGAATGCCGCCGCCCGGGCCGCGGCGTACTTCTCGTCGCGGCGCTTCATCTTCTGGAGCGACGGCCAGACGGTCGCGAGCAGTTGACCGAAGGCCGTGTCGTCGAGCTTCAGCCCCGCCGCCGCCACCCGCGCCCGGGTCTGGGTCACGAGGTCGGCCGGGATCTCCCGCAAGTCCGCCGGCTGGTTCCGCGCCAGCTCGGGCGAGAGGTCGAAGGTGATGTAGCTCGCCAGCAGGCAGCCGCGCACCAGCGCGTCCTCGCGGGCGTCGAATTTGCCGCCGATCGGCTGGTGGTCCGCGTTGAACGACCAGGCGATCCGCCGCTGATGGAAGCCGGTCCGCAGCTTCGACAGCACGCTCCCGTGGCTCATACCCTCGACGCTCTGGCCCTGGTGACCCTCCGGCACGTTGGTCCCGATGAACGGGAACGGCACCGTGTCGAGCTGGCCACCCAGCATCGCGTCCACGTCGTACACGAGTTCGCGCGGAATCGAATTCTGGTTGGCCGTAAGGCCGATCCCGAGCGCGCCCATTGCCCACTCGACCGCGGGCCAGTGCAGCGTCGTGAACCGCGCCCCGACGCCGAGGGTGCTGCGGCCGAGCGCCGCGCCCGCGGTCGGGAAGATCGTCGACGCCGGATCGTGCTCCTGCACGAGGTTTTTCAATTGGAGGAGATTCTCCCACGTCGCTGGAAAAATCGTGTCGTCCGCCAGCGGCCGACCCCCGGAGAGGGTCACGTTTACCCCTGCCTGGGTGCGGCGCAGCCGCCACGCGCAGTCGCCCGCCGCGTTCTCTAGCAGCGTCCACTCGCCCGCCGCCGTGGCAAAGCGGCTCCGGGCATGCTCCGTAGCTCGGCCCGCCGCGGCGTCCGCGACCAGCGTCGGCCAGTCGAGACAGAAGTCCGGCGACACGCACGGGTTCTGCGCAATGCGCAGGTTGTGATTCAGGAGGAAGGCATTGATGGCGGACATGATGGTGGAGGGAGGTGACAGGAATCAGGGTACAGGTGGCAGGAAGAGTTCGGGGAGGCGGTAACGGCGTTTGGTTTGGCGTTTGGCGGTTTGGCATTTGGCGTTTGATCCAAAACGTCACCCGTCCACCCCGCGCTCCTTCTAGATCGTCATCGCATGGTAGCCGCCATCGACGACGATCTCGTCGCCAGTGATGAACGAGCCCGCGGCGTCGCTCGCGAGGAGCAGCGTCGCGCCGATCAGCTCGCGGGCCTCGCCGAAGCGTTTCATCGGCGTGTGGCCCATGATGTTCGTCACGCGCTCCGGGGTGAGGACCTTGCGGTTTTGCTCGGCGGGGAAGAATCCCGGCACGAGCACGTTGACCCGCACGCGGTGCGGCGCCCACTCGCGGGCGAGGTTGAGCGAGAGATTGTGCACGGCGGATTTCGTCGCGGAGTACGTGAAGACGCGCGACAGGGGGACCAGGCCGGACATCGAGCCGAGGTTGATGATCGAGCCGCCCTGCCCGCGCTCGACGAGATGCCGGCCGAACACCTGGCAGCCGAGGAACACGCCCTTCAGGTTCACCCGGACAATGCGGTCAAACTCCTCCTCGGTGATGTCGAGGAAGGGCGTGGGTGAATTGATGCCCGCGCCGTTGACCACGATGTCGATGCGACCGGACCGCTGGAGCACCGCATCGCGCAGCGCCTCGAGCTCGGCCTTGCTCGTCGCCTCGGCGGCGTGGAACCACGCCTTGCCGCCGAGCGCCTCGATCCGGGCGAGCCGGGCCTGGGCCTTGTCGGCGTTGCGGCCGACGATCACGACCTCGGCGCCGGCACCGGCCAGGCCCTCGGCCATCGCGCCGCAAAGCTCACCGGTGCCGCCGATGACGACGGCGACCTTGCCACCGAGACCAAATAGTTGCTGCAGGTAGGAGCTCATGGGGAAAAGCGTTGGGGAGCCCTACCCTACCGGAAAGTTGGCCGCCCGGATATACGGTTTTGCGAAAAATAGTTTCGTTTTTGCGCATTGCGGTTCGGTCGCCCCGCCGCTTGGCTCCCGTCGCATGACCCGTCGTCCGGCCCGCCGCATCGCGGTCTTTCTCTCGCTCTCGACGGAGCACGGCCGGGGCATCCTGCGGGGCATCGCGCGTTTCTTCCACGGCCGGCCGGAGATCACCGTCCTGAAATTCAGCGATCCCCGCGCCTATGACGCGGCGGCGCTGCGGCGCCTGCGGGTGGACGGCCTCATCGCCCGGGTCGCCACGCGACGCAACGAGGCCGTCCTCGCTGCGCTGGGCGTGCCGGTTGTGAACGTCTCCGGCCAGGTCGCCACCCCACGCCTGCCCCTGATCAACACCGACGACCTGCGGGTCGGGGAGCTGGCGCTTCGCCACCTGCACGGCCGCGGCTACCGCAGCTTCGCCTATTGCGGCAACACCACCCACCTCGGCTCCGTCCAGCGCTACCGCGGCTTCAGCCAGGCGGCCCGGCGGCTGGGCGTGACGGCGCCGGTGGCGCGGCACATCCTGCCGCAGGGCGACCAAAACACGCCGTACCCGGACGCCACCCGCGCGCGACTCGCCGGCTGGCTCCGGGCGCTGCCCCGCCCGGTCGGCATCCTCGGCTTCACGGACCGCGTCGCCCTCGAGCTCGACGAGGCGTGCGCCCGCGTCGGACTGCGCGTGCCGGAGGACGTGGCCATCCTCGGGGTTGGCAACGACCTCACGCGCGTGGAGTTCGCCCACGTCGCCCTATCCAGCATCCAGCTCAACACCCAGCAGATCGGCGAACGCGCGGCCGCCGTGCTGCAGGCCATGCTCGACGGCCGGAAACGCATCCCGGGCGAGATCCTCGTGAGCCCGCAGAAAATCGTGACCCGCGGATCCACCGACCGCTTCGCCGTCGAGGACGAGGTGGTGGCGCTGGCGCTCGACCATCTCCGCGAGCATGTCGGCAACACCATCTACGTCGACGAAGTGGCGCGGGCCGCCGGCGTGACCCGGCGGGTGCTCGAGCTCCGCTTCCGGGCCGCCCTGGGCACATCCGTCTACGCCGAGGCGCAGCGCCTGCATTTCGAACGGGCGCTGGAACTGATGGCCGAACCCGGCCTCACGCTCGCGGAGATCGCCTACGCCGCGGGCTTTGAGAGCCCCGCAATGTTCTCCACGGGATTTCGCCGGCGCTATCACACGACCCCCAGCGCCTACCGGCGCCAACTCACCGGACGCGACGAAAGCCGCTCCGCGGGTTAGGCGGACCGAAGGGAGTGTGACGCCACGCCCGAGCGTCACCGCCATCAGGGCGCCGTGACGGTGAACGCCGCGAAGTCCGCGTGGGCCCCCTCGGTCCCGGCGACGAACAGCCCGAGCTTCGCTCCCACCCAGTGACCGACACTGGCGTTGAATTCCCGGCCCGCCGGCCGGAATTCCTGCGTCCCGGCCCGGTAAGACCAGTTGACCCTGCCGCCATCGCGCACCGTTGCCCGCAATTGCACCGGTCCCGCGATGGCCACTCCGAGATCCTCCACGGTCTCCGCATGACCTTTCTGCGCCTCGCGCACCGACGCGAAGACGAGCGCGGTCCTCCCACCCACCCGTCGCAGGCCCAGCCAGGCGTAGTCGTAGCCGAAGACGACCAACCCGGCCCGGTCGCCGTCGGCCCGCGGCGAAAGCTCGAGTGTCACGGTGACATCAAACTCCCGTGCCGGGAATTTCTGCAGCAGCAGGTTGCCCGACTCATACAGCCGCGGCGCCGCATCGGCCGGCGCCCGCAGTCGCAGATATCCCGGCCGCTCGGCCAGCGAATACCAGGCGGCGGAGGGGTTTGCCTGCCACTGCCACTGCGGCGCCAGCGCCGGACCCCGGAAATCGTCCGAGGTGGGCGGCGCATTCCGCGGTTGGATCGGCAGAGTCGGCTTGGCGTGAACCAGCACGGGCTCGCCGGTCACGGCGCCCGTGCCGACCGCCGTGCCGACCAGCGGCCAGTCGTTGTGCCACGTCACCGGCTGGAGGTGCACGACCCGGCCATAGGCCGCCTGATCCTGGAAATGGAGAAACCACCACTCCCCCTGCGGCGTGTCGACCAGCGCGCCCTGGTGCGGTCCGTTCACCGGCGTGGCGCCCTGGGCGAGCACGATCCGGTCGGTGTACGGCCCGCGGATGGCGCGGGCGCGATAGACCACCTGCCAGCCCGTCGCCACGCCGCCCGCCGGCGCGAAGACATAGTACCAGCCATTGCGCTGGTAGAGCTTGGGACCCTCGAGCGTGGTCGTGCCCGGAAACCGATGGCCATCGATCACGACGCCGAGGTCCTCCTCCACGCGCAGGCCGTCGGCGCTCAGCCGCAGCAGTGTCAGCACGTTGTTGATGCCGGCCCGGCTCTTGGCCCAGGCGTGGATCAGATACACTCGGCCGTCAGCGTCCCACAGCGGACACGGGTCAATCAGGCCCTTCCCGGCCTGCACCAGCACCGGCGCGCTCCAGGGGCCGCGCGGTTCGTGAGCTGTGATCACGTACAAACCGAAATCCGGGTCCGGATAGTAGATCCAGTACCGGCCAGCGTGAAACCGGATCGCCGGCGCCCACACGCCTTTGCCCGGCTGAGGCCGGCGGTAAAATTCCTCGGGCACCAGTCGCGGCAGCGCGTGGCCGACCAGCTCCCAATTCACGAGATCACGCGAATGCAGCAGGGGCAGGCCGGGCACGTGGCTGAAACTCGAAGCCGTCATCCAGTAGTCGTCCCCCGCCCGCACCACATCGGGATCCGAATAGTCGGCCTGCAGGACCGGATTGCGGTAGCGGCCGTCGCCCAGATCGGGCTGCCAGGGGGCGGACTGGGATTTCATGGCGGTGTCAGCAACCGGAAGTTTCAGGGCACGAACCCCGTCGGCGGCAAGCCCCGCCGAGGTCATGACCGCGGTCAGGCCGGCCAAACGGAGGGGGCCGGCGAGGCTGATTCCCGGTTTCACGGGAGGTCGGCGGGCGGGCGCGACGCTCCCAGCTGCGCGCGAAGAAAACGATCCGTGGCGGCCAGCGTGGGCTCGAACCACGGCTGGAACAGCCAGAAGGGGTGTGGCGTGCCCGGGATCACGACCGTCTCCGTCGCCACGCCCGCCGCCTTGAGGCGCGCGGCCATTTCCTCGCGACCGGGCAGGATCGGCGACTTCGCAGTGCTGTTGACGAAAAGCGTTGGGGCGCTGTGCGGACCCACGTGGGTGAGGGCCGACGCCGCCCGCCACGTTTCGGGCCGCTCGCTGAACTTCCCGCCCAGATAGCGCACCGGGGCGCTCGGCGTCTGCTCCTGCTGCCTGACCAATTCGGCGCCGGTGAAGTCCGCGAGCCCGTCGATGTCCACCACCGCCTGCACCGCGCTCGAGGCGCGATCCGAGCCGACGTCGCCCTCGAAGTCTGCCCGGCCGTTGGTGGCGCCCAGGAGCGCGACCAGCTGGCCGCCCGCCGACATGCCGACCGCGCCGATATGCCCGGCATCAATGTGGTACTCCGCCGCGTGGGTCCGCAGCCAGCGGACCGTCGCCTTCAGGTCATGCAGCGCCGCTGGATACCGGGCCGCGGGTCCCATCCGGTAGCTGACGGGCACGACGACATAACCGAGCGCCGCAAGCCGTTTCGCGAAGGGCCGCTCCATCTGCCGCGAGCCACTGTCCCAGCCACCCGCGTGCACCAGCAGCACCGCCGGGCGCGCGACCTCGTCGTTCGGCCGGTAGAGATCAATCTCGACCGGCTCCTGGCCTACCAGCGCGATAGCCACGTTCTCCACCGCCCTCACCCCGGCCGGCGTTTCGTCGGGCAGCCGTTGAATTTGCGGATAGGCGTCGCGGATCTTCCGCTCGGCATTGGCGACGGTGAACTCGTCGAGCCGGCGGCGCCACGCGGGATAATCCTCGGCCAGCAGGCGGGCCGGGGTGCGGACGTACCAGCTGTAGCCGGTACGGCGCTCATACTCGATGTCGGCCAGCGCGTAGTGCACCTTGGCGTCCCGGCCGATAAAGATCGGACGCCCGGTCCCAAGCTCATAGAACCGGGCCCAGATCGGCGGCGCCGACGGGTCCGGGGTGACGACCCGGTCCCAGCCCCGCGTAGTGCCCGGGGCCGACGCGCGCTCGTAGCGCAGGCCCGCGATCTGCGCGCGCCGGAACCAGGCCACCGCCGCCTCGACCGCGGCGATCACCTCTGGCGAAGGGTCGTCGATCTCCATGAGGAAGCGCACCACGCCGACGCTTTCGCCGCCCGACAGGGCCACGGGCTCGAACTTCCGCGCCGGCGCTGGCGCCAGGGTCTGCTCGTCATGCTGCGCGCACCAGACCGTGCGGACACCCTGGTCCACGACCTGACAGCGCAGGATGCAATCGATGCCGCGGGCCACGGCCGCCGCCGCCCGCGGGCGCAGGGCCGGGTCGACAAACCGGAACGGCGGCCGGGCCCGGGCGACGTCGTCGAGCACTCCCAGGACGCTGGCCATCGCATCGTCGTTAAACGTGATGTGCGAGTAATAGCCCCGACGCAGCGGAAAGAACTGCGGCCAGCCGCCGTTCGGGTACTGCGCCGCGAGCAGGTATTCGAGCCCCTTCGCCACCGCGGCTTGGTGCGCGGAGCCGCCGTTGGTGGCGCTGATCACGCGGGCGAGGAACCGGAGCTGGGTGTGGGTCGCACCATTGTCGATCGTGGCCATCTGCTCGTCCTCGGGGACCGGCCCCGGGCGCGCGCCGGCCTCCGCGGCGGGCGGCAGCGACATCTCGCGGTTCTTGGGCCAGCCGCCGACGGGCAGCTGGTACTGGAGCACGACGTCCGCCATTGCGCGCGCGTCGGCCGACGCGTACCACGCGGCGGGCTGCCGGAGAACCTCGTGCCATTTCACCGGGGCGAACTGCGCCGGCGCGGTGGCGGGATCCACCCGCAGGTGCCGGGCGAGCGGCAACTGCCGCCGGCGAATCTCGTCCGCGACCAGGCCGGCGACGACTCGCGCGCCCGCGAGGGAAAAGTGGGTGTCGTCCTTCAGTCCGGCCGGCCAGCGCGGATGCTCGCCCGGGGCCAGGTGGAGAAAGAGCCGCAACGCCGAGTCCGGGCCGAGCCCGGCGAAACACGCGCGGGTCCGGGCTTCGAGGTCCAGCAGCGGCACGCCCTCGGCCTGCGCCACCGCCCGGACTGCATCCGGGTAGGCACCATGGGTGTCGACCCAGTTGCCCGCCGCATCCCAGCGGAGGCGCGCCACCGGGGTGGCCAGCACGGGCCGGGCTCCGCGCGCCCGGACCTCCTGGATGAAGCGCGCGAGATTGTCGCGATAGGTCGAGTCCGGCGCGGCGTAGCGGGCCGGGTCCTCGGACTTCTCGTCATTGTGACCGAACTGGATGATCACCCAGTCGTCCGGGCGCAGCGCGTCGAGGAGCTGCTGCCACAGTCCCTGGTCGCGAAACGAGCGCGTGCTGCGTCCGTTCCGCGCGCGGTTGTCGAGCCGCAGCGGCGGCTGCACCAGCTCCCGCAGGCCCTGCCCCCAGCCGCGCTGGGGGGTCTCGGCCTCGGGCTGGTCCGCCACCGTGGAGTCGCCGGCGAGGAACAGCGTCGGCTCGCCCCGGGCCAGGCCGGCGAGCACCGGCAGCAGGCTGGCGAGGAGGAACCGGCGGAGGCGGCGCATGGTCGGCGCGCTCAGTCGACCTTCACCTGGGTGAAGCGCGGCGCGAGGACATGCATGATCACCCAGGCGACGACGTAGGCGGAGCCGCAGATCGCGAACATGATGCCGTAGCCGAGCTCGATGTGATCCAGCGCCGCGAAGTGCTGCAGCAGCCGGCCCGCCACCCGGGCGATCAGGATGCCGCCGATCGCGCCGGCCATGCCGCCGAGGCCGGTGACGGACGCCACCGCGCGCTTCGGGAACATGTCGGAGACCGTCGTGAAGATGTTCGCCGACCACGCCTGGTGGGCCGAGCAGGCCACGGCGATCGTGGCGACGGCGAGCCACGTGTTGATCTGCCCGAGCCGCGACGCGAGCAGCACGGACAGCGGCGCGAGGGCGAAGAGGAACATCGCCAGCTTGCGCGCCCGGCTCGGGTCCATGCCGCCGGACATGAACTGCTTCGGCAGCCAGCCCCCGAAGATCGAGCCCGCCGTCGCCACCGTGTAGACGACGGCCACGGCGAACGGCCAACTGATCACGCCCGGGACCGTCGCGGCGTCGCCGGCCCAGCCCGGATGCGCCGCCGTGTAGGCGCCGACCTTGCGGGCGTTCTCGCCGGCGAGAAACGCCGGCAGCCAGAACAGGTAGAACCACCAGATCGGGTCAGTGAGGAACTTGCCGACCACAAACGCCCACGTCTGCCGGAAGCCGAGGAGCCGGGCGCCCGAGACCCGCGGGGCGGCGCCCGCCGGCTCGGCCTGCTCGTCGCGGTCGCTGTGGATGTAGTCGTACTCCGCCTGCTGGAGGTGACCGGTCTGCAGTTTCGAGCTGGGCGAGGCGTACAGCGCGTACCAGAAGGCGAGCCAGAGGAGTCCCACCGCACCGGTGAGCACGAACGCCCACTCCCAGCCCCAGTGGGCCGCGATGCCGGGCACCACGAGCGGCGCCACGATCGCGCCGACGTTGGCCCCTGAGTTGTAGAGTCCGGTCGCGTAGGCGCGCTCCTTCTTCGGAAACCACTCCGCGATCGTCTTGTTGGCCGCCGGGAAGTTGCCCGCCTCGCTGAAACCGAGCGCCGCGCGCCAGAACCCGAAGGTCAGCGTCGTGTGGCCGAACGCGTGACCGATGGCCGCGACGCTCCAGCCGATGAGCGAGTAGGCGTAGCCCGCCTTCGTGCCGACCCAGTCGATGAACCGCCCGGCGGCCAGCATGCCGACCGCATAGGCCACCTGGAAGCAGATCACCACCGTCGAGTAGTTCAGCTCCCGGTCGCCCTTGTCGGCGCCAAACACGCCGTGATTCGAGAGCGTCTCCTTCAGGAGGCCGAGCACGTTGCGGTCGAGGTAGTTGATCGTCGTCGCAAAGAACACCAGGGCGCAGATCGTCCAGCGGTAGCGGCCGATCTGCGCGGAGAGGGAGTTGGAGGAGCTCATGGGGCGTGGGGTGAGAGAACGCTGGGCGGTCATTCGGCGGGACGCGAATTCAGGCTGCGCGCCGGGGTGGCGGGACGGATGGCGACCCGGGTCAGCTCGATGCGCTCCGCGCCGTCGACGACGTCGGCAAGACTGACCCCGCTGAACGCGCAGTCGGTCAGGCGCACCTGGTCGATGGTGGCGCCGGGGAAGCCCTTGATGAACAGGACGCGCGGGCTCTGCCGGCTGGTCACGTGACTGAGCTGGAGGTTGCGCGCCACCGGGCGGTGTTCGCCCTTGGCGCCGTCCTCGTACAGGAAGTCCACGGTGAGCACGGCCTCGGCCACCGCCCCGATCTGCACGTGGCGCATGAAGACGTTCTCCAGCACCCCGCCGCGGCGGGCGTTGGACTTAAGCCGCAGCGCGCGGTCGAGGTTCGGGCTGTCCATGCGGCAGTCCTCCACGAAGACATTGCGCACGCCGCCGGACACCTCGCTGCCGAGCACCACCCCGCCGTGGCCGTCGCGCATCTCGCAGCGGCGGATCACGAGGTTCTCGCTCGGCACGTCGACGCGCCGGCCGTCGTTGTCGCGGCCGGACTTGATCGCGATGCAGTCGTCGCCGGTGTCGAACACGCAGTCCTCGATCAGCACGTCGCGCGACGACTCCGGGTCGCAGCCGTCGTTGTTCGGTCCGTGCGACCGGACCTGGACGCCGCGCACCGTGACGTGCCGCGAGAGCACCGGGTGGATTTCCCACATCGGGGAGCGCACGATCGTGACGCCCTCCACGAGCACGCGCTCGCAGCGGTAGAACTGGATGAAATTCGGCCGGAGGAAACTGCCGGGCCCGAATGTGCGTTGCTCCACCGGCACGCCCCGCTCGCCCTGGTCGATAAGGCGCTGGCGGGCGGCTGCCTGGCGGACGGGCGGATGCGGTTTGTCGTTCCAGCCCCACCAGTTCTCGAGGCTCGCCTGCCCGTCGAGCGTGCCGGGGCCGGTCACGGCCACGTCATGCTGCTCGAAGGCGTAGATGAGCGCGGAGTAGTTAAGGCACTCGATGCCCTCCCAGCGCGTAAACACGACGGGATAGGCGGCGGGGTCCGTGGAAAACCGCAGCGTCGCGCCCGCGCCGACATGGAGGTTCACGCCGCTCAGCAGGTGCACCGCGCCGGTCGGCCACTCGCCCGCGGGCACCACCACGCGCCCGCCGCCGGCGGCGTGGCAGGCGGCGATGGCCGCCCGGATGGCGGCGGTCGCATCCTCGCCGGGCTTCGCGCCGAAATCGGTGATCGGAAAATCCCGCGCGGGAAAGGCCGGAGCCTGGATGCCAGCCACCACCCGCTCGTAGTCGGCCCAGCCGCGCACCGGCGCGACGGCCGCGGGCGTGGCCCGCAGCGCCTCCAGCTCGAGCCCGGCGAGGATGAAGGGGCCGACGCCCTTGAGGTCGTTTTCGACGATCGGCTCGCTGACGTAGTACTCGAACGACCCGTCGCGCGGCCGTCCGCTGGCCGAGGTGTAGCCGAGGCCGGCCACCTCGCAGATCCGGCCCAGGCTCACGGCGCCGCTGGCGTCGGTGCGCACGCAGTCGCGGACGAGGCCGGCGAAACCCTTCGCGGCGGCGGCGGCGTAGGGTTCGCGCGGCAGGTAGCCGCGATTCACACCCTTCGCGAGGGCGTAGACGAACATGCTCGAGGCCGAGGCCTCGAGGTAGTTGCCCGGGCGGCTGCCCTGGTCCAGCACCTGCCACCAAAGCCCGCTCGCCGGATCCTGCCAGCGCACGAGACCCGCGGCCAGGCGCCGCAGCACGTCACTGATTGCGTCCACCTCGGGATGCGTGGGCGGGAGTTCGTCGAGACAGTCCACCAGCGCCATCGCATACCAGCCGACCGAGCGACCCCAGAAATTCGGCGACCGACCGGTCTCCGGGTCGGCCCACGACTGTCGGCGCGACTCATCCCACCCGTGATAGAGCAGCCCAGCCTTGGCGTCGTAGAGATGCCGGTCGGCCATGAGCAGCTGGCGCGCGACATCGTCGAAGGCCGCGGGGTCGTTGTCCATCCGGCCGGCCCGGGCGAGGAACGGCGAGGCCATGTAGAGGCCGTCGAGCCAGATCTGCGACGGGTAGCGCTGCTTGTGCCAGAAGACCCCCTCGCTGGTGCGGGGCTGACGGGCGAGCTGCTGGCGCAGCGCCGCCAGCGCCGCCTTGAGCGGCGCCGCGCCGGTCCGCTCGTACCGCAGCTGCAGGGCCCGGCCCGGCGTGACCATGTCGAGGTTGAAGTCCTCCGGCGTGTACGTCGCGATTTTCCCGTCGGGCTGCACAAACGACTCCACGATCCGCGCGCCATAGTCCGTCATGGCCTGGTCGCCCGCCTGTGCGCCGAGGCGCTGCAGCGCATACGAGAAGATCCCGGCGGTGTATTCCCACCGGGCCTTCGGCGCGCCCTGGAAACAGAGCGTCGTTCCCCGCCGCGCCATCTCCGCGCGGGCGAGACGCTGCGCCCATTCCAGCGGCGACGCGCCCTGGTAGGTCGCCGGCAACTCGGCCGCCCGGGACGCCGCGGCGAGGACGGTCGCAACGACGACGAGACGGAGGGAGTTGAGCGCTGTCCGCGTCACGGCTGCCAGTCGCCGAGGACGGCGGCGCGGTTGAATTCGGGCGGGGCGGCGTCCGGCGAGCACACGGCCCACGGGACGCGGCCGGCGCGCGCGGCGCCGGGACCCGTGCACGCGTATTCGGCAAAGCGGACCAGCGGGGGCTTCACGTTCCACTCCCGCCAGCCCTCGGGCCGGATGCCGGCTCCCAGCTCGCAGCGGATAAACGTCGCGCTCGGCGACTCATGCCACGGCCGGCCGAGGTAGGTTGCCGGGTTGCCGTAGGGAAACGTGACCCGGCAGTCGACGAAGACCAACCCCGCGCGCCCGGCAGGCGTGGCCGGCGCCACGATGTAGCCCTGGTCGCGGCAGTGGATTTCGCAGCGCTCGAAATAGGCGGTGGCGGCGCCGTAGATGAAGTCGACGTGCCCGGCAATGTAGCAGTCGCTGAACAGCTGCCGGCCCGCATTGAGCCGCAGCGTGTCCTGCCAGCCGAGCAATCGGCAGCGGCGGAACTGGACGCGGTCGGCCTCCACCGAGCACGCCTGCGCCTGCATGCCCTTGCCGTAGGTGTTCTCGAGCGTGAGGTTCTCGATGACCGCGTCATGCCCGGCAGGCGTGACCAGGAGGGCCGACGCGCCTTGCCAGCCGATCGGCTGGCCGTCCTCGCCCGGCACGGCCTGGCCGAGGTTGTAGGTCAGCACGGTCGCCGGACCCGAGCCCCGCAGGGTCACGTGCGGCTTGTTCAGCACCGTGTGCCCGAAATAGGCGCCCGGCTGCAGCAGGATCACGCGCTCGGCGGCATTGTCGGCCGGCACGGCGTCGATCGCCTCCTGCACCGTGCGGCAGTCGGCCCCGGCCGCCAGGCCGACCACGCGGAACGGCCGCTCGGCCGCATCGACCGCGGCGGCGACCACCAGGGCGCCGAGGCAACCGGCGAGAAAAGGCAGCTTCATGGGGCGGAGGCGATCGCGACCTTCACGGGTGACGCCAGGCGGGCCGCGCACGCGGCGACATACGTGGTCCAGGCAGCCTCGGTGGTGAACTCGCCCGCCTCGGACCAGCCGGCGCCCGCGGCAAAGCGCAGCGTCTGGCCGGGTTTCACGTGCGCGAGCACGAGGCGGTTCTTCGCGTCCTCGGCGTAGCCGGCGAACGCGCCGCCCGTGACAATCACCGCGGTCCCGAGCGACCCGTGCGTGCGCTGCAGGACCCACTGCGCCAGCGAGCCGTCGGCCGGCACCGGCGCGTAGCTCGTCTTCGGGTCCTGGCCGGGATCGGTCGGGAACTTGTGGAGACCAACGGCGACCGTGAGTTCCGCCGGGGCCGCGCCGTTCACGGTGTAGGTGCTCTCGACGACGTCGAGATTATGGCCGGCATCGACGGTGAACCGCTTCGTCTCGCTGACCTGGAAACCGCCGCCGTCCCACGGGCCGTACGTCACCTCGAACACCGCGCGCACCGGGCCGTTGGCAAGGATCTTCCACGTGCGGTAGTTGCCGCTCACGGCGAGCGCATGACCGTCCCAGAGTCCCGTGCCGCCGCAGCCGCGCGACTGGCTGACGTTGTACATGTCCATGCCCTCGGCGAGGTCGTGCTTGTGATAGAAGTCGTGGCCCTTGTTGTACCAGCGGTCGATGATCGGGTAGCTGACGCGCTTGCACCAGACGTCGACGCCGCTGGTCACGAGCACCTCCTTGTTGCTGCCGGGCGCGGCGGGGGCGGCAAGCCCCGGGCCGTAGATGCGATGGGCGATTTTGTCGTTCTCCCACGCGATGTCATCGAGCCGCTCGGGCACGTAGCGCACGAATGCCTTGGTCGGGAACGGCGGCGTGACGGCGCCGGTGCGCTCGACCGTGAACGTGGCGGACTGCTCACCGGCGGCAAAGTCGTGCTGGAAGAGGAGCTCCCCATAGGCCGCGCCCTGGCCGGACGGGTCCTTGGCGGTCGGCGCCACGTTCGTGACCTGATAGGGCAGCGAACGGCCGGCCTCGTCCTTCACGACGAGGTGGTAGATCTGGGCGCCGGGCAGCGCGCGGGCGACCTCGGACCACGGCACGGCGATCGTCTCGGCCGGGCGGGCGATGGCCAGGGAATGGGTGGCCGTGAGGGTGAGCCGGTCGGCGGCGGCCGCGACCGCGGACGCCGCGAGCAGCAGCGGGACGAGACCGGGGATTTTCATGGGGCGGAAAGAAAGCGCGGCGGGAAACCCGCGGCCAGGCTACCGGGCCAGCCAGCCACCGTCCACGGGCAAAACGACGCCGTGCACATAGGCCGAGGCCGGGGAGGCGAGGAACACGACGGCGCCCTTGAGGTCGGCGCCCGCGCCCCAGCGGCCGGCGGGAATGCGCTCGAGGATGGCGCGGTGGCGCTCGGGGTCGGCGCGCAGCGGCGCGGTGTTGTCGGTCGCCATGTAGCCCGGGGCGATGGCGTTCACGGTGATGCCCAGCGGGGCCAGCTCGTTGGCCATCGCCCGGGTGAGGCCGGCCAGCGCGCTCTTGGCGGCGGCGTAGGAGGCGACGCGGACGCCGCCCTGGAAGGAGAGCAGCGAGGCGATGTGGATGATGCGGCCCGGGGAGCGGCGCGCGGCGAGGCCGGCGGCGAAACGCTGGCTCAGACGAAAAACCGCGCGGAGATTCACATTGAGCACATCGTCCCAGTCCGCCTCCGCCATCTCGAGGAACGGCGCGCGGCGGATGATGCCGGCGTTGTTGACGAGGATGTCGGGCGGGCCGAGCTGCGCCTCGACGGCGCGCAGGATGCGCTCGGCGGCGTCGCGGGCCCCGACGTCCACCGGCACGAGGGCGGCGCGGCGGCCGAGGGCGGTGACCGCGGCGGCCGTGGCGGTGAGATCGCCGCGGGCGACCAGCGCCACGTCCGCGCCGGCCTCGGCGAGACCGACGGCGAGGTCGGCCCCGAGCCCCTTCGAGGCGCCCGTGACGATCGCGACGCGGCCCGCCAGCGAGAAGGATTCAAGCACGCGGCCCATGGCGGTGGCTGGCTCAGCGGAGCGCCGAGATCGGCGCCGGGTCCATGTCGGCAAATTCCTGGTTCTCGCCGCCCATGCCCCAGACGAAGCTGTAGTGGGAGGTGCCGACCCCGCAATGGATCGACCACGGCGGCGACAGCACGACCTCGCCGTCGCGGACGACCAGGTGGCGGGTCTCGCCGGGATGGCCCATGAAATGGAAGACCGCCTGGTCCGACGGCAGGTTGAAATAGAGATAGGCCTCGGACCGGCGCAGGTGGGTGTGCGGCGGCATGGTGTTCCAGACGCTGCCGGGCTCGAGGCGCGTGACGCCCATGACGAGCTGGCAGGTCGGAAACGCGCCCGGGTGGATCAGCTTGTAGATGGTGCGCTCGTTGGCCCCCTCCCGGGTGCCGAGGCGCGTGCCGGCCACGTCCCGGAACCCGACGTGGCGCGTCGGGTAGGCGGCGTGGGCCGGATAGCTGAGCAGGTAATAACGGGCGGGCTTCGCGGGGTCGCGGGAGCCGAAGACAACCTCCCGCGCACCGCGGCCGACGTAGAGCGCATCGAGCGATTCCAGCCGGTATTCGGTGCCGTCGACCCGGACGACGCCGGGGCCGCCGAGATTGAGGATCCCGGCCTCGCGCCGCTCGAAGAAACAGGCGGCGCGCAGGGCGTCGGGATTGGGAAGCGGCAGGTCGGAGCCCGCCGGGCACACGCCGCCCACCACGGTGCGATCCGTCTCCCACCAATGGAGGCTGATCTCGCCCGGCACGAACAGGCCGGACAGGAGGAACTCGTGGCGGAGCTCCTCGGGCGAGAAACTGCTGGCGAGACGCGACAGGGCGCGATCGTGGGTTTTCATGGGAGGACAAACCGGCCGGGAGGCCGAGGGGGGCAGTGAAGGAACGCCGGGGGGCGATGGCAAACCGTCCGGGACGGGATCCGCCCCGGACGGTCTGAGCAGGAGCCGGGCCGGATCAGAACGTGCCGCGCACGCCGACGGTCAGGTGCGGCTCGCCGAACTCGAAGTACCGCAGCGGGAGGACCACGTTGCTATACTGCGGCAGGTAGCCGCGGAGGAACTCCTTGCGCGGCGTGTTGAGCACGTTGCGGATGAGGAAGTACGCCGAGATCTGCTTGCTGAAGGAGTACTCCAGCTTCACGTCCGTCGTGGTCTTCTCGTCCTTGTACAGCGCGAGGCGCGTGTCGAGGGCCGGGTTCGCCGTGTTCGCCGTGCCGGTCACGTAGTTGGTGTTCACGAAGCCGCCATAGAGGCTCTCGTCGACCCAGTTGGTCGTGATGGTGGCGTTGAAGTCGCGGTAACGGTAACCGAGGATGACGTTGGCGGTCTTCGGCGAAACCGCGCGGCGCTGCGAGTACAGCGTGTCGATCTGGCGGTACGGGTCGGAGTCGAAGGCCGAGATGTCGGTGTAGGTGTAGTTGGCCTGGACGCTCAGGCCGTTCAGCAGGCCGGGCAGGAACGTCAGGTTCTGCGCGTACGTGAACTCGAAGCCCTGCAGGCGGGACCGCGGGCCGTTCTCGCGGATGGAGCCGCTGGTGTTGCCGAAGTCCGCCGGGTTGAAGCCGTAGTCCGTGAGGATCTGGGTCCGCTCGGCGGCGGTCATCGTCCGGGTGATGATGAAGTTCTTCACGTCCTTGCGGTAGAAGCTCAGCGTGATGACGCCCGAGTTCTTCAGGTAGTAGTCGATCGAGAAGTCGTAGTTGTTCGTGAAGTAGGGCTTCAGGTTCGAGGCCGGGGCGGCGATGGTGCCGTCGGTGCCGCCCGAGGTGGTCGGGATGGCGAAGGAGGGCAGCATCTCGCCGTAGTCCGGCATGCCGACGGTGCGGCTGGCGCCCGTGCGGACCACGATGTTGCGCACCGGGGTGTAGCGGAGGGTGGCGGACGGGTACCAGGCGTCGAAGTCCACGTTGGCCGTGGTGCGCTTGGCGCGGGCCGGGGCGCCGGTCTGCGCGTTGGCGTCGATCGTGCGCTTCTCCCAGCGGGCGCCGCCGACGAGCAGCAGCTCGGGCGTGAGGTTGACGTCGAAGCGGCCGTAGAACGCCTTGTTGCGCTCGTAGATCTCGCGGATGTCGAGCGCGCTCAGGAGCGTCAGGTTGTTCGAGTAGGCGCCCCAGACCTTGTACGGGTCGATCGCCTGGATCGAGCCGAAGCCGAGGGCGACGTCCTTCGTGTAGAGCGGGTCGGCCAGGGCGGCGAGGCCCGCGCCGGTCAGGGCCGGGATGTTGCCGCGGTAGTCCGGCCGGTCGATGTGACGGTGGGTCTTGTCGTCCTCCACGCCCGTCGCGAAGGTCACGGACTTGCCGAACAGGTCGAGCGGGATGCTGTAGTCGATGCGGACGCCGTCCTTGTTGTCCTTGGCGGTCCACGGCCGGGACTGGAAGTTCGTGCCGGTGGTGTTGCTCAGCGTGTAGTTCGCCAGGTTGCGGACAAAGTCGAGCGGCACCGCGGTCGCGCCCTGGGCGAGGGTGATCGTGGGCAGCGTGCCGAGCTTGTTCGGGCTCGTCAGCGTGAAGTTGCTGAAGGTCGATGCGCCCGCGGCCATCACGGCCACCGAGGAGATGAAGCCCTTCTGCGTGTCGCGATACTGGCTGTCCGCGAGCGACCAGTAGGGCGTGATGCTGATCGTGGCCTTGTTGTCGAACTCATGGCTGAACGTGCTGTTGAAGTGGTACGTCGTGCCGTACTTCTCGCGGTAGAGCGTGCCGTTCTGGATCTGCCCGCCCGTGCCCGAGGTGTAGGCGTCGCCGTTCACGGTCGCCGCCGTGCCGAGCACGAACTGCGGGCCGCGCTGCGTGAAGTTGAGGTCGTACCAGTTCCACTGGCCGGTGACCATGAACTTGGTCCGGTCGCTGAGCTTGAAGTCCAGCTTGGTGGCGAAGGCCTCGCGGTGGGTCAGCTTCTCCTCCTGCCGGATGTTGTACTGCTGGAGGCGCGGGGTGGTCATCACCGTCGGCGCCGTCGTGCCCGTGTTCCAGGTGAACTCCGTGCGCGGCGAGTCGTCGTACTTCTCGGAGAGGCGGTAGTTGACGTTGATGCCGACCTTTTCCGTGAGCTTGCGGGAGTAGTTCATCTCCAGGCTCGGGCGGACCGTGAATTCCTTCTCGTGACCCCAGAGGCCGCCCACCTTGCCGAAGTGGAGGTTGCTGCTCGGGGCGGAGAACGAGACGTTGTAGGTGAACTTCTGGATATCCTCGGTATCGAAGGCGCTCTTCGTGACGAAGTTCACGAATCCGCCGGTCGAGCCGGCCGGGATGTCCGGGGTGACGGACTTGAACAGCTCGGTGGTCGCGACGTTGTTCATCGCGATCTGCTCGAATTCGAAGCGCCGGGTGTCGTCCGTCGACGAGCCGCCGGCCATCGGGGTGCCGTCCACCGCCACGATCGTGAAGGCCGTGCTCAGGCCGCGCAGCGAGACGCCGCGGGCGTCGTTGACGTTGTAGTCGATGGTGACGCCGGGCATGAACTTCAGGTACTCGCCGATGTTGCCCTCGCTCACCTCGCCGAACTGGTCGGAGGCGGCGACCATCTTGGACTGGATGGAGATCTTCTGGAGCGCGACGGCCTGCGACATGCCCTCGCGGACGCCCGTGACCTTGAACGCGCCCAGACGCATCACGTCGGACGACAGCTTCACGATGACGGGGGCGTTGTCGGACCCGACATTGACGGCGACCGTGCCGGTCTCGAGGCCGGGATAAGTGACCACGAGCGTGTGGGAGCCGGCGGGAACACCGCTGAGCTCAAACGCGCCGTCGCGAGAGGTGGCGACATGGATATTGGTGCCCTCGACGGACACATCGGCGCCCTCCAGGAAGCGGCCGGTGCCGGAGTCGGCCACGGTGCCGGCCAGCGACCCGGTCGCGGCCGCGGGGGCTTGGGCGCGGGCCAGCGGCGCGAGCATCAGCCCGGCAGCCGCCAGGCCGGCCAACAGCGAGAACACATTCAAACCGCGACGGATCCCGTCGCGGGACACAGACAGACGACGCAGCGCGTCGAACCACGTGGAGTGGGCCTTCATAGCAGGTGGGGTTGGTGGGGTTAGGGTCGTTTCCGGCGTTCCTGACAGGGGCGGGAACACCGGGTTGGGTTAGTGAGTTTTATTTCACTAATGAACTTGTATTCCATATTTGAACATGTTCTGCTGTTGGCAACACAAAATTTTCGGAGTGCGAAGGCCCCCGCGCTCCGCGAGTTTCCGGCGAAACCTCCGTCCCCCGCGTCCTCCCGTGCCTCCCCCCGCCGTCCGCTCCGCGCCCGCCGCCAACGAGCGCTATGTCATTCCCAATCTGCGCAACGCCTGCCGGATCCTGAAGGCCCTCGGTCGCGCCCCGAACGGCATCAAGGCCGCCGACCTGGCCCGGGACCTGAAGATCCCGGTCACCACGACGCTGCGGATCATGTCGACGCTCTCGCTGGAAGGATTGGCCCGCAAGGTGGAGGGGCGGTTCGAGCTCGGCCCCGTCCTCATCCAGCTGGGCAACGCGGCCCTCGCCGGCACCGAGATCCGCGAACTGGCGCTGCCGCTGCTGCAGCAGCTCACGGTGGACACCGACGAGACCTCCCATCTAGCCATCCCCTGCGATGATCGCGCGCTGATCGTCGCGGTGCAGGACAGCCCCCACCCGCTCCGCGCCGCGTCTCGCCCCGGTTTCCTCGCCGACCTGCACTGTTCCTCCACCGGCAAGGTCTTCATCGCCTACCTGCACCGCGCCCGGCTCGGGGAGATCCTCGCGGCCAACCCGCCCACCGCCCGGACCGCGCAGACCCAGGTCGCGGTCGCCGACATCAAACGCGAGGCCGATCTCACGCGGAAGCGCGGCTTCAGCCTCGACAACGAGGAATTCCACCCCGGTGTGCGGTGCCTCGCCGCCCCGGTCTTCGGCTCCGACGGCTCGGTCATCGCCGCCATCGGCATCACGGCCGCCACGGTGCGCTTCACCAAGGAGCGCATCCCCGAGATGGCCGGCAAGGTGCGCGCCATCGCCGGCGAGCTTTCGCGGCTCATGGGCCACACCGAGGGCGCGCCCACGCGCCAGGCCGGCTAGGCCGTCCCTCATGTCCGGGGTCCCCCAACAGCTCGCGCCCGCCGGCGGCAGCCTCACCGCCGAGCAGGCGGCCGCCGTCATTGCGCAGGCCGCGCCCGCCGCGGACTTTCGCGGCCAGCGCGTCGTGCTGATCATCCCCGACGGCACCCGCACCGCGCCGGTCGGGCTGATGTTCAAGGCCCTGCACGCCCAGCTCGCGCCCGTGGTGAAGAAGCTCGATGTCCTGATCGCCCTCGGCACCCATCCCCCGATGTCCGCGGACGCGATCAACGAGCGGGTCGAGATCACCGCCGCCGAGCGCGCCGAGCGCTACCGCGAGGTCGAGTTCATCAATCACGAATGGGACAATCCCGCGGCCCTGCGCGATCTCGGGACGATCCCGGCCGAGGAGATCCGCGCGCTGTCCGGCGGCCGGTTCGCGATGGACGTCCCGGTCCACATCAACCGCCGGCTGTTCGACTACGACCGGATCCTGATCTGCGGCCCGGTCTTCCCGCACGAGGTGGTCGGATTCTCCGGCGGCAACAAGTACCTGTTCCCCGGCGTCGCGGGCCCGGGGATCCTGAATTTCTTCCACTGGCTCGGCGCCGTGGTCACGAACCCGATGATCATCGGGAACAAGTGGACCCCGGTCCGGAAGGTGGTCGACCGCGCCGGCGCGATGGTGACGGTGCCGAAGCTCTGCTTCAGCCTGGTGGTAGGCGACGGCGGCAGCTTTGCCGGCCTGTTCGCGGGCACGCCGGAGGCGGCGTGGGACGCGGCCAGCGAGCTGTCGCGGCAGCTCCACATCACGTACAAGGACCGGCCGTTCCACACGGTGCTGTCGTGCGCGCCGAAGATGTACGACGAGCTCTGGGTCGCTGGAAAGTGCATGTACAAGCTCGAGCCCGTCGTCGCCGACGGCGGTGAGCTCATCATCTACGCGCCGCATCTCCACGAGATTTCCGTCACGCACGGCGAGCACATCCGGCGCATCGGCTACCACTGCCGCGACTACTTCGTGAAGCAGTGGGACCGCTTCAAGCACGAGCCCTGGGGCACGCTCGCCCACTCCACGCACGTCCACGGCATCGGCACCTACGACGAGCAAACCGGGCTCGAGACGCCCCGCGTGCGGGTGACGCTGGCCACGGGCCTGAGCGAGGCGCAGTGTCGCGAGATCAATCTCGGCTACCGCGACTGGCGCACGATCCACCCGGAGGCCTACGCGAACCGCGAGCACGAGGGCGTGCTGTACGTGCCGAAGGCCGGCGAGCGGCTTTACCACCTGCGGCACAAGCCGGTCTGGGCCGGCGGCTGAGGGGGCTTTTGCCCCGTTGAAAGTGCTCGGTTGAAAGTTGAAAGGACTTTGCCGAGCGCGGTGGACCGCGATGGCCATGGGATCCAATGCACGCCACCTTGGCTGGCCGCCCTTCAACTTTCAGCTGCGGCCTTTCAACCGGGCCAGCGCTCAGCTCGCCCGCCACGGCCAGGCCACGCAATCGTCCAGGTCGCGGATCAGCGCGAAGTCGGTCTTTCCCTTCAGCACGAAGGGCAGCACCTCCACCGCGCGCGGCAGCAGGTCGCGGGCGGCATGCCAGCTCCGGCCGCTGACGTACACGTCGTCGACCAGCAGCACGCGACGCCACGACCCCAGGTCCGGCACGGCCGATAGCAGCTTCGGCGCGGCAAACCGGGGTTCGTTCGCTTCGTCCCGGTAATTGAGCGCGATGACCTTCAGGCCGACGCCCAGCTGCTGCGCGACCAGTGCGGCGGGCACCACCCCGCCCGTCGCGATGCCCACCACCCCATCGAGGCCGGCGGGAAAGGACCAGCGCCGGAGCCGCCCGACAATGTCCTCGAACGCCAGCGGGGTCATGCCGCGCTGACCGGCTTCGGGTAAAGGCGCACCAAGGCGAAATTGATCGCGGCCAGCACCACGAGACCCGCCGCCCCGCCAGCAATCGACATCGCAAAGAAGTGCAGCGGCGCGCCGATGGCGCCGAAGACGGGCGTCAGCGACTGCAGGAGCGTCGAGGCGGTCTTCGCGCCGAGATAGCCGAGCGGCGCCAGCAGCCAGAAGCGCGGCAGGAGCCGCACGGCGACGGCCAGGCCGGCCGCAAACAGGGCCAGCTCGAAGCTGAGCACGCTGAGGAATTTCCAGGCCGGCAGGCCGGTCAGCAGGAGATTCACCGCCGGGCCGAACAGGCCGGTCAGCAAGCCGGCGCCCGCGCCGTAGAGATACACCGCGACGAAGGTCGCCCAGAACATCGGCAGCAGATACGCGCCGAGCGGGCGCTCGCCGGTCCACGGGAGGAGATGCACGAGGAACGGCACCAGCCACGCCACGATGAGCAGCACGGCGGTTTCCCGCACCGTGATCTTCCGGAAGACGCCGGCCGAGGGGGTCGCGATCGAGTTCATGGGCGGGAACGTAGCCCGGAACCCGGCCAGCGCCAGAAGGATTTCGCCGCCGCGCTCGGCCATTGCCAGCGCCGGGCCCGCGTCGCTAGGACACTCCCGTGAACCTGATCCTGTTCGAGCCCGCCGAGGTCGCCGTCCCCCTGCCCCGGTTCGACCCGCGGGCGCGGCACCTGCTCACCGTGCTGCGGCGCCAGGTCGGTGACACCTTCGACGCCGGGCTGGTGAACGGCCCGCGCGGCAAGGGCACGCTCGCCGCGGTGGGTCCCGACACGCTCACGCTGGCCTTCGCCTGGGGCCCGCCGCCGCCGCCGCCCGAACCGCTCACGCTGCTGGTCGGTCTCCCGCGGCCGCAGACGGCGCGCGACATCCTTCGCGAGGCCACCGCGCTCGGGGTCGGGGCCATCCATTTCTTCCGCCCGGAGAAGGGCGAGTCCGGCTATGCCCGGAGCACGCTCTGGTCCTCGGGCGAATGGCGCCGCCACGTGCTGGCCGGCGCCGAGCAGGCCTTCGATCCCCGGATCCCGGCCGTCAGCCACGACCGGACCCTGGCGGAACTGGTTGCCGCCGACGCGGCGGGGGCGACGCGCCTGGCCCTCGACAACTATGAGTCGCCCGGCCCGCTCGCCACGGCCCGGCTGACCGCGCCGGTGACACTCGCGTTCGGCCCGGAGCGCGGCTGGTCGGCGGCGGAGCGCTATCTCCTCCGCGCGCACGGCTTCGGCCTCGCGCACCTCGGCGCCCGCGTGCTGCGCGCCGAGACGGCGGTGATCGCCGCCGTGGCCGTGGTCAGGTCCCGGCTCGGGCTGCCCTGAAGAAATTCACGGTCGGCTGGCGGGCGCCCTTGCCGAGACGCTTGACCAGGTCCCAGCCCGGTGGCGCGAGCTCGAGTTCGCCCGGCATCTCGAACACGACAATCGCGTCCAGCTTCGGCGCGAGCACCTCGCCGAGGCGCGCGAAGAGCCGCGGCGCGACCTCGGGGATGAGCTCGTACGGCGGGTCGATGAACACCAGGTCCGGCACACCGTCGGTCGGCACCGTCACGGCATCGCCCTGGTACACTGCCAGGTCCGACTCGTCGCGGCCGATGCTCTTGCACACCGCCGAGACATTGCGCC
>CAZUQB010000010.1:0-26489 GCA_964622405.1 uncultured Opitutaceae bacterium
ACCAGCTCGCCCTGGCCGCGATCGAGTGCCTCGCCTTCGCCGGCGACGCGCTGCCCGCCTCGTGACGCCTGGCCGCCGCTGGGTTCGGCCCGGTTCAATCCGGGCTTGAGACCAGCTCGGCGCGCGACAGCTCGGCGCGGGCGGGCGGCTGGCCGAAAGCGGGCACGGCTGACGGATCGGAAAAGAAGACCGGGGCGCCGCGCTGCAGGGGCAGGATGGCGACCGTGAGCTCGCCGGGCGCCAGCGCGGCGGCGTGGCGCCACAGCGGCACCTCGAGCGGTTCGCCGTTGTAGAAATCGTCCATGACCAGGCGGCCGTTGACGTAGACCCGCGCGACATCCCCAACGTAGTGCAGGCGCAGCAACGCCCGGGCCGGCAGCGTCGGTGGCAGCGGAATCCGCCACCGCGCCGCGTCGGCGAAGTCGGCGTCCGTAGGCGCGGCTGCGACCCCATGCGGCGTCGCGGCGCGCTGGATCGTCCGCCGCGGACCCGCCGATTGCATCGGCACCGGGGTGAGTTGCTGCGCTGGGGCGGGGGCCGGCTCCGGGTCGAACGTCGCGGCGCCCGTGACGGGATCGAAGGCGAGGCGGAGCGAGTCGGATTCGCTGAGCAGCACGCAGTCGATCGCACCGTCGACCGTGACCGCAGGATCGCGCCCCGGGGCAAGGTCCGCCACGCGGGTAATGCCGTCCGGGCCGGCGGCGGCCTCACCGCGGTGAACCTGCAGCCGGCCGCCGCGGAACGCGAACTCAGGTGAAATCCCCGGAGTGACCGCGAAGTAGCAGGTCACGCGGCCGTCCCGGGTCGAGCGGCCGACCGGCTGGGTGGTGGACCACTCGAGGGTGGAATGGTCCCCGAGGGCGAGCCGCACCGGCCAGACGAAGCAGGCCTCGGCGGGAACGGTGACCGCCGCTGCGGGCAACTCGACCGGGCTCCCGGTGGGAAACACGAGGCGGAACTTCACGCCGGACTTGGCCCGCAGCGAGCGTCCGCGCTCGTGGTTGTTCACGAACAAGAACGCGCCGCGCCCGTCGGACCGGGCCGCCCAGCGCAGCGTCGTTACGTCGTCCTTCCCAGCCGGTCGGAGGTCGGGCAGGAAGGCGTCCATCGCGGCCAGCGTCTCCCCGTAGGCGTGGAGCAAGTGGTGCAGCCGCCGCAGTCGTTGGTAGTGCGGCCGGACCTGGCCGGCTTGGCCCAGCGGCGCTTGAAAGTCGTAGTTCCGCACGGGCAGGTCGTTCCAGTTGGTCAGCGTGGAATCCTGCGACTCCATGAGCGTGGAGCGGCGGCCCTCGGGGTTGGTTCCGCCGTGGTACATGTAGTAGCCGGGCCCGTTCGAGCCCGAGCCGAGTTTCACAAGGGTCGTCGCCTCGATGTCGGCCGGATCCATCCGGATTCGACGGTGATACGAACTCATCATGCCGCCGCCGATCTCACAGGTGAGATAGGGGTAGCGGGCCACGTCGGGATCGTCCCGCACCTCGCGACGGCCCAGCGCCTCGTTGGCGATATTGGCGTCAGTGCGCAGGGTCGAGAAGTGAAACCCGGCCCAGTAGGTGCCGGGCATCGGCGCGAGCTCGCGGTCCCAGAATCCCTCCGCATAGACGCCGTAAAGCGGGATCAGTTCGCCAAAGGGCAGCGGCGTGGACAGGGCGGGCCAGCCCGTTCGGGTGTAGAGCGGAACGTCGAGGTCCGCCGCACGAGCCAGGCGCTTCAGCTCGAGCAAATGCGCGGCCGGGCCCGGGAACTCGTTCTCCAGCTGGATGCCGATCACCGGGCCGCCGTCTCGCCAGAGCAATCCGCGAACCTGGGCCGCGACCTGGCGATACCACCGGTCGACGGCCTGCAGGTAGAGCGGGTCGTTGGATCGAACTGGCCCGCGCGCGACCACCCAATCGGGCAGGCCGCCGTTGCGCACCTCGCCATGACACCACGGACCGAGCCGGACGATCACCTTCAAACCCGCGGCACCGGCCGCGGTCACGAAGTCCCGCAGGTTGCGGTCGCCCGACCAGTCCCACTGGCCCTCGACCTCCTCGTGGTGGATCCAGAAGGCGTACGTCGCGACCACGTCGATCCCGCCGGCGCGCATCTTCCGCAGTTCGCCGAGCCACTCGTCGGCCGGGTAGCGGGCGTAATGGAACTCTCCCATGACCGGAAGCCAGCGCCGGCCATCGAGCAGGAGGCTGCGCGCGTCCAGGGTCAGCGTCGTGCCATCCGGCGCGCGATTGGAGCCCATCGCGAACGAGGCGGGACTCGGGGATGGAGCCGGGGCGGCGAGTGTAATGTTCATGGTGACGGCGAAGGCCGGGAGTGGAAGCAGGGCCGCGAGAAGCCCGCCGAGGGCGAGCGCCCGCAGGCCGGGCCGGCGGGGCGAGGGCGGGCGGTTCCGCGCCCCGGGGCGGTCAGCGCGGATCGACATGGGGATCGGGCGGCGGATCCTCCTCCGGGACCCGGCCGTCGGGCGTTGTGACGACAAAGTGGCCGGTGAGCCGAACGTCGGCAGAGGAGGCGCCCACCATGACCGTGAAACGCCCGGGCTCGACGGTCCACTGGTTCGCGCGGTCGTACAGCGCGAGATCGGCGGCCCGCAGCGGGAACGTGGCGCGCTTGGTCTCGCCGGGCGCGAGGGACAGGCGGACAAAGCCGCGCAGCACCTGCTCGAAACCGACGACCGACGAGTAATCGTCGCGCAGGTAGAGTTGCACCACCTCGTCGCCGGCGCGGTCGCCGCGGTTGGTGACGTCGCAGGTCACCGTGACGGTGCCGGGCATGGCGAGGCGGTCCGGCGTGACCTCCAGGTGGGAATACTCGAACCGCGTGTAGCTCAGGCCGTGGCCAAACGGAAACAGCGGTCCCTCGACCTGGCCGAAGTCGCGGCCCTGGGCGCCGGGGTGCGTCGGGAAGTTGTAGGGCACCTGGCCCACGCTCCGGGGGAAGGTCACCGGCAGCTTCCCCGAGGAATTCACGATCCCAAAGAGAACGTCCGCCAACGCGGCGCCTCCGTCCTCGCCCGGGAACCACAGCTCGACGATGGCCGGGACGTGGCGCGCGGCCCAATTCACGCTGAGGGGACGGCCGTTGCTCAGCACCAGCACGAGCGGCCGGCCCGTCGCGTACAGGGCCTCGAGCAGCTCCTGCTGGTAGCCCGGCAGGTCGAGGCTGATCCGGCTCGAGGATTCACGGCACAGCTCGTCGGTCTCGCCGAGCACCGCGACGATGACATCGACTTCCGCCGCGGCGCGAACGGCGGCGTCGATCCCGCGGCGAACCTCGGGGCTCATCGGCTCCTTCAGGACGTCGCTGGCCGGCCAGTTCGCGTCCTTGGCCGCCACGCCGAGGGCATAGCGCACCTCGGTCGCCGGCGACACCAGCGCCTTGATGCCGGCCAGCGGGGTGACGAAATCCAGCCGCTGGGCGCCGTACCGCGACCACCAGGCGTGCGGATCATCCGCCAGCGGGCCGGTCACGAGGATCCGTTTCAGGTCGCGCCGAAGCGGCAGGGCGCCGCCATCGTTCTTGAGGAGCACGATCGCCTCGCGGGAGGCCCGGGCCGAAAGCGCGAGGTGTTCCGGCGACCGGACGACGCTTCCGGCCCGCGCCGGGTCCGCATAGGGACGATCAAACAGCCCGAGCCAGAACTTGACGCGCAGGATGTCGCGGACCCGGACGTCGATGGTGCTGGACGCGAGCCGGCCGTCGCGCACGAGCTGCCGCAGCGGGCCCACGTAGTCTCCGGGCGGAGTGAAGTCGGTGCGGACATTGAGTCCCGCCTCGACCGATTGCCGGATGGCCTCGGCATAGGTGCCGGCGACCCGGTGCTTGGAGTGGATGAACTCGACCGCGCCGCTGTCCGACACGACGTAGCCGCGGAAGCCGAACTCGGCGCGCAGCAGGTCGGTGAGAAAGCGGCGGTTCGCCGCGACCGGGATGCCGTCGTAGTCGTTGTACGAGGCCATCACGCCCAGGGCGCCGCCCTCGCGGATGGCGCGGCGGAACGGCTCGAGATAAAGCGTCTGGACCTCGCGCCAGGTTGCCTGCGGGTCGGTGCGCGCCTCGCCGTCGCGCCCGCCTTTCGGGATGCTGTAGACCGCGAAATGCTTGAGCGTGGAGACGACCCCGGACTCCTGCAGGCCCCGGACCTGCTCGACGCCGAGGGTGGCGGTGAGAAACGGATCCTCGGAGTAGCACTCGACGACCCGGCCCCAGCGCGGATCCCGCGAAAGATCGAGAACCGGTGAATAGATGTTGGTGTAGCCGAGGGCGCGACCCTCGGCGCCGGTGGCGCGGCCGATCGCGCGGGCGAGCGCGGGGTCCCAGGTGCTGGCCACGCCGACTTCCGCCGGAAAGCTGGTGGCGCGCGAGTGCATCAGGCCGCGGATTCCCTCATTGGTGAAGTCCACCGGCACGCCGAGCCGCGTCCGCTCGACGAACCAGCGCTGGACCTCGTTGATCGCCTGCGTGTGCCGCGACCACGGCAGGTCGTTATCCGGATCGGCGAGCTGGCCGTTCCAGCCGGTGTTGCCGTTGGCGTGCTCGTCGATGTTGCCGATGCCGTCCTTCCACATCGCCCGATCCCACTCTGGCGTCGGAAGCTCGTCCTTCAGGACCCGCGGGAAACCGTAGAGCGTGACCATCTGCGCCGTCTTCTCCTCGAGCGTCATCCGGCCGAGCAGGTCGGTGATGCGGTCCTCGACCGGCACGGCCGAATTCTCGTACGGATCGAGGACCCCGTTCTTGTTCAGGTCGATCCAGCCGTCGTGATAGAGGGCTCCGGCCGGTTGCGGATGGACAAACCAGTTCTCTGCCGGCGGGGCTGCGAACAGGCCGGGCGCCAAGAGGAGGAAGAGCGCGGGAGCCTTCATGATGGTTCAGCGGTTCGCGGCGGGAATGCCAAATGCCGGGGAGCCGTCGACATTCCAGGCCAGCGGCTGCACGCGGGTGTGGCGGTTGGGATCGTCGAGGGGATCCCCGGTGATGGCGGCATAGTCCCGGGCGTGGTAGACGAGCAAGTCGGTGCGCCCATCCGGCGTGGTCGTGAAGCAGTTGTGACCGGGCCCGAACACCCCGTGGGCGGGGCTGCTGGTGAAGACCGGAGTCGCCGACTTCCGCCAGGAGCGCGGATCGAGCAGGTCAGCCGTCTCGTCGGCCGACAGCAGGCCGAGACAGTACTCGGCGCCGGTGCCCGCGGCGGAGTAGGTGACCCAGACGCGGCCGTGCCGGACCAGCACGGCCGGGCCCTCGTTCACCGCGAAGCGGACGCGCTCCCAGTCGAACTCCGGCTGCGACAGCCGCACGACCGGACCGGTCAGCTCGGTTGGCGACTTCATGCGCGACAGAAACAGGCAGGTGTTGGCCGCGAGCCCGGGATCGTGCTGGGCCCAGAGCAGGTAGCGTTCGCCGCGCACGGTAAAGGTCGTGGCGTCGAGCGCGAACGTCTCCCACGGGGTGCGCAGCTGGCCGCGCTCGACCCACGGCCCGGCCAGCGGGTCGGAGGCGTCGCACTCGAGCACGTAGATCCGGATGTCCCACGGGCGCTCGGCGGCGCCGGCCGCGAAATAGAGATACCAACGGCCGTCGATGACGTGAAGCTCGGGCGCCCAGATGTGCGCGCCCATCGGTCCGGCAGCATGGCGGCGCCAGATCACCGTGGGCGCCGTGCCGGCCAGCTCCTCCGGCGTGCGGGCCCGGCGGAGCTCGATGCGATCGTATTCCGGCACCGTCGCCGTGAAATAATAGCAGCCGTCGGTGTGGCGCAGGATCCACGGGTCGGCGCGCTGGCGGACGAGGAGCGGTGACGGGGCGGCGACGGCGGCCATGGGGAGAAGGAACAGCGCGAGGATGAGGCGCACGACGGAAAGGACCTACAGCTCGAGCATCACCACCGACATCGGCGGAAGGGCGATGGAGAGCCGGTCGCCCTCAAGCTGGGCGCCGGTGAACGCCGTCGGATGCACGGTGTCGGGCGCGGCAAAGGTATTGTGCGCATCCATGGTGGCGCCGGTCAGGACCCGGCCGGAAACTTGGGTCGCGTGCGGGCCGGCGAGGCGGGCGGCGACCTTCACGGTCACATGCGGGTTGGTGTTCACCAGGGAGAGGTGGATTCGGCCGGCGTCGTCGCGGGAGGCCGAGGCGCTCACCGCCGGGATCTTCCCGTCGCCGAGCTGGTAGTCGGGCGACGTGAGCTGCAGCGGCACGCGTTGGGCGCCCTGGTGGACCTTGAACATCTCGAAGACGTGGTAGGTTGGGGTGAGGATCATCTTCTCGCGTTCGGTGAGGATCATCGCCTGCAGCACGTTCACCGTCTGGGCGATGTTGGCCATGCGGACCCGCTCGGCGTGGTGCTGGAAGATGTGGAGATTGAGCGCCGCCACGACGGCGTCGCGCAGGGAGTTCTGCTGATAGAGGAAGCCGGGGTGCGAGCCGGGCTCCGGGTCGTACCAGGTGCCCCATTCGTCGACGATCAGGCCGATGCGGCGCTGCGGGTCGTACTGGTCCATGATGGCGGAGTGGCGGGTGACCAACTCCTCCATGAACAGCGTGCCGCGCAGCGTGCCGAACCAGGCGGCCTCGTCGAAGCCGGTCGCGGCGCCCTTGGGCTTGGACCAGTCGCCGCCCGGGAGCGTGTAGAAATGAAGCGACAGGCCGGTCATGCGGTCCGCGGCGCGCTGCATCAGCACTTCCGTCCAATTGTAGTCGTCGCCCGCCGCGCCGCAGGCGATGCGCTCGATCGGGCGGCGGGAGTCGTAGTTCTTGATGAACGTGTTGAAGCGCCGGAAATTGTCCGCGTAGTACTCCGGCGTCATCGAGCCGCCGCAGCCCCAGCTCTCGTTGCCGACGCCGAAGTACCGGATCCGCCACGGCTCGGCGCGGCCGTTCGCCCGACGAAGCTTGGTCATCGGCGAATCCGCGTCGGAGGTGAGGTATTCGACCCACTCCATCATCTCCTGCACGGTGCCGCTGCCGACGTTGCCGCAGATGTACGCGTCGCAGCCGAGCAGGTCGACGAGGTCCATGAACTCGTGCGTGCCGAAGGCGTTGTCCTCCACGACGCCGCCCCAGTGGGTGTTGATCATCGCCGGCCGGTTGGCCCGCGGACCGATGCCGTTGCGCCAGTGGTACTCGTCGGCGAAGCAGCCGCCCGGCCACCGGAGCACGGGGATCTGGAGGCGCCGCAGCGCCGCGAGGACATCGTTGCGGATGCCGCGCGTGTTGGGGATCGGCGAGTCCGGGCCGACCCAGATGCCCTCGTAGATCCCGCGGCCAAGGTGCTCGGAGAACTGGCCATAGAGGTTGCGGTTGATCACCGGGCCGGCCTGGTCGGCCTGGAGCTCCAGCGTCGCCTCGCCGGCCGCCCGCCCGGAGGCGGCCAGAACCAGCAGAAGAAGAATGAAGGTCGGCTTCATCGGGAAAGCCCGCGCCTACCACGAGGCCAGCGGCACCAGCCGCGGGGCCCCGCCGGCGTGGGAACCTGGCGTCAGCACCACCGCGATTCGCAGCGAGCCGTCGGCTGGAGCCGTGAAAGTGGCCGTCAGCAGGCTCACCCCGGGATTCGCCGCATTGAAGCCGTCAGCCGGCGGATCGGCCGGCGCGACGGTGAAGGCGGCTTCGGGCGATCCCACGAGCTGGGCCTGCAGGACCTCGCCCTCCTGACGCAGCGTCGCGGTTCCGCCGTCGCAGGTGACCTCCGCCCGGGTCGCCATCGTCCACCGGACCCGGGCCCCGGGCGTCAAGCCGCGCAGTTCGTCCTGCACGAGCACGCCGCGGTCGGGCAACAGGCGGAAGCCGCGGTGCGCGTAGGCCGCCGCGCCGGCAAAGACGGGCGTGAGGTCCAGCACGGCGCGCGCGTCGGCGGGCTGGGCGGAGAAGCCGATGATCCGGGCGCGGCCGTCGACGCGGTGACGCCGCCCGTCGATCGTCAGGGTGTTGTGGGTGAACGGCCCGATCCGGTAGACGTCCCAGCGCTGCGAGTCCTGCGCCATGTTCCACAGGTCGACGTGATTCGACTCGAGCGAGTAGTAGTCCTGGGCGCCCAGCTCGACGGCCCAGCGCACGCCGTCGGCCTCGAGCACAAACGAGCCTGCGTCCATGTGGCCGTGGTTCACCACTGCCGCGCCGGCCTTGAGCGCGAGATAAAGCGTGCGCGGGTCGGTCCAGGACTCGCGGAACACCGCGACCGGGTTTGGCCCGTCGCCGCTCCAGCGGAGCGGGAGCCGCGGCACCGCGGTCCCGGGCCGGTCGGGCCACCACAGCAGTGCCAGCACGGCGAGCCGGTCCGCGACGGCGGCGTCGAGGCCGGCCGCGGGATCGCGCAGCACGCGGTCGTTGGCCGCGAGCAGGCCCGGGTCGCCGGTCTGTCGTGCGAACCAGTACAGCGCCGGCTGGAACGCCGGGGCCTCCGCGCCGTCGGAGAAATTGTAGTAGCGACCGGACGGCCCGATCAGCTGCACGAACGCGCCGGCGCTCCCCAGAAAGCCGGGGGCGGCCCGCAGGCCCCAATCATCGCCGAGCGCGGACGCGAGCGCCGCGTCGAGCATCACCTGGAACGAGGTGCCGTAGGACCAGTAGCTCGGACCCTCGGGATAGATCCCGTCCGGCACGTACGGCTTGAGGCCGTGGCCGATGTGCGCCCGGGCGAGGGCGAGCACCTGCCGGGCGAGGGCGGGATCATCGTCGGCGATCGTCAGGGCGCCCAGGGTCAGGCCGCCCCAGCAGACCTGGTTCCAGTTGTGCTCGGCGACGTGCCACCAGTTGTGCTCGGCCTTGGGGTCGAGGCCCGGCCGCAGGCCCTTCTCGATGATCGCCCGTTTGATGACGGCGCGCGACTCCAGGGCCAGCGCCTCCTCGGTCCAGTCGTACCCGAGCGCCAGCGCCGTGGTCATCTCGCCGACGTCGAGGAAGTGCGACGGGTTCCAGTCCGAGAACGCCGCGACCGCCAGCATTTCCGCCTCGGCCCGGCGGGCAAAGGCGGGATCGCCGGTCATCCGCCACGCGTAGGCCAGGTCCAGCACCCGTCCGAGCACGCGCCGGGAAACTCCCAGCAGCCGGCGCCCCTGCAGCTCGCGGCCCGCCACGGGTTCGTCGAGGGCCCGTTGCGCGACCCGCAGGAGGCCGAGATGGAGCGCCGCGGCCGCCGGGTCGGCGGCGATCCGGCCGCGGACGTTAATCCAGTCGTCGCCGGTGGCCAGCAGGCGCGGATGCCCGGGACGCAGGTGGGCGAGGGGGTCGGCTTCGGGCGCGCCTCGGAGCGTGATTTGGCCGGCAGCCAGGATGAGAACGAGTCCGAGCAGGGGACGGGGTGGCACCGGGACAGCCTGCCGAAACCGGGGCCGTCCGTCCATCGCGGAACCACCGGACGGTTCGAAGCCTCGTGCCGATTGGACGATCCGAAAACAGCGGGCTTTTTCCGTCCCGGCGGTGATGGCTTGATCGAGGATGCGCCGGCATCCCGGCGTCCCCTTTTCCGCCCCATGAACCCGCCCGACCTGTCCCGTGGCGACTTCACCCTGCCGGGTGAGGCCGGCCACGAAGCGCTCACGCTCCGCCTCGCCCGCCAGTGGGGCGCCGACACCATTCGCGACTCCGACGGCACGCAGCTGTCGCCTGAGATCGAGGCGTCCGGCTACGCGATCTACTCGACGATCTGCCTCCCGCGGTCGGTGCAACCCTGGGCGCGCGAGCATCGCGACCAGCTGCAGCAGAACTTCCTGATGAGCTACCCGGTCGTCGCGGACCGGGCCGTCACGTCGATCACGCTCCTGGCGGGATACTACCGGGAGCAGTTCGCGGTCAATTTCCAGGACTCCCCGAAACGCTGGTGGCAGGTGTTCGACCGCACGACGGGCCGCGAGGTCCCGAAGACCCGCTGGAGCGCGAATCCGGGGAAGGGGACGGTGACGGTCCGCGGCACCCTCCCGGGGCACCGCTACACCGTGAACTTCCTCGTCTTCCGGCTCTGGGAGGAGATCTCGATGTACAACCACCTCACGAACCAGTGGGGGGACCGCGAGCACCTGGCGGCCGTGGACCCGATGCAGCCGGCCGTGCAGCGGGTGCTGCTCGCATTCCTCGAGCGCTGGCTGCGGGAGCATCCGGCCACGCGCGTGGTGCGATTCACGTCGATGTTCTACAACTTCTCCTGGTTCTGGGGCGCCGACCACGCCCGCCTGCGCGACGTCTACTCGGACTGGGGTGACTACGCGATGACGGTGAGCCCGCGGGCGCTCCGCAGTTTCGAGAGTCGGTTCGGGTACCGGCTGACCTCCGAGGATTTCGTCAACGGCGGGCTGTACAACTCCACCCACAACGCCCCGTCGCGGCGCTACCGCGACTATATGGACCACATCCATGGGTTCGTGATCGAGTTCGGCCGCCGCTGCATCGACCTCGTGCACCGCCACGGGAAGCTCGCCTACGTGTTCTACGACGACCACTGGATCGGCGTGGAGCCGAACAGTCCGCGCTTCCACGAGTTCGGCTTCGACGGCCTGATCAAGTGCGTCTTCAACGCGTTCGAGGTGCGGCTTTGCGCGCACGCGCAAGGCGTCCGCACGCACGAGCTGCGGCTGCATCCATACCTGTTCCCGACCGGGCTCAAGGGCGAGCCGACCTTCCAGGCCGGTGGCAACCCGACGCTCGACGCCAAGAATTTCTGGATCGACGCCCGGCGCGGCCTGGTGCGCGCGCCGATCGACCGGATCGGACTCGGCGGATACCTCTCGCTGGTCGAGCCGTTCCCGGATTTTCAGGCGTACATCGCGGAACTGGCGCGGGAATTCCGGCTGCTGAAGTCGTTCCACGCCGGCGGCCGTCCCTGGTGCGCGCCGGGGAAGGTGGCCGTGCTGACGGCGTGGGGCGACCTGCGCGCCTGGACCTGCTCCGGCCATTTCACGAAGGGCGTGGTGCTCTACGATGTGCTGGAGGCGCTGGCCGGGCTGGCCCTCGACGTGGTGTTCCTGAGCTTTGATGACCTGGTCGCGCGCGGCGTGCCCCGGGACGTCAAGGTCGTCCTCAACGCTGGCCGCGCCGGCAGCGCCTGGAGCGGCGGTCCCTGCTGGGACGACCCACGGGTCGAGGCCATCCTCACGCAATGGGTGCGGCAAGGCGGCGGCTTGGTTGGGATCGGCGAGCCGAGCGCCCGGCCGCGGCCGGGTGAGCATTTCCGCCTCGCGCGCGTGCTCGGCGTCGACCGCGACACGGGGGACCGCGTGGCGAACGGCAAGTATCGTTATCCGCCGCCGAGCGGCCGCGTGTTTGCCACGGCCGATCATTTCATCACGGCCGATGTGACTGGCACGCTCGACCTCGGTAGCGAGGTCGACGGCATCTATGTCCTCGACGGTGACACCGAGGTGCTGGCCGAGCGCGACCAAACTCCGCGCCTGACGGTCCGGCCGTTCGGCCGCGGCCGGAGCGTCTATCTCGGCGGATTCCGGTTCACGGGCGAGAACACCCGCCTGCTGCATCGCGTCGTGCGATGGGCCGCCCGGCAGGAACGGAGCTGGGGCCGGTGGGTCACGGACAATGTGCGCACCGAGGCGACATGGTTTCCGCGCCGCGGGAAGCTCGTCGTGATCAACAACGCCGCCGAGCCGCAGGCGACCCGGGTGACGCTGGGCGACGGCCGCGCGGTTCCCGTGGAACTCGCGGCGCACGGCATCGCGGTCCTGGACCTGCCGTCCGGCTGAGGCCGCGCCGCGCTGGCGCCCGAGCTTGCCAGTGCCGACCACGGAAGCCTTTGTTTGATCCCGCCTGCCCATGAACGTTCCCCCGGCCGATCCATCCACCCCCGGCGTTGAAATCTCGCACGGCCGCAAAGTGTGGCGGGTGGGCACGCTGACCTACACGGCGGGCGGGCTGGTCGTTCTCTTCTGCTGGCTGCTGTGGGGCGACTTCGCCTGGCAGCTCAAGGAGCGCGCGGCGCCGCCGGTCGTGCAGATCATGCTGCGGATGTTCCAGGCGTCGGACTTCCTGACGGGCCTGTTCCTGTCGTCGGTGCCCGCGGCCATCGGGCTGCTCATCGGTCCGATCATCAGCTACTACAGCGACCGTCACCGCGGCCGGTGGGGTCGACGCATCCCGTACCTGCTGCTGACCGCGCCGGTCGCGACCCTGTCGATGGCCGGCCTGGCGCTGGGGCCGTGGCTCGGCACGCGGCTCCATGCCGCGATGGGCTGGTCGCCCGAGTCCCTGAACTTCACGATCATCCTCGTGCTCGGCCTGTCCTGGACCGGCTTCGAGTTCACGACGGTCGCGGCGAACGCGGTGTTCAACGGCCTGATCAACGACGTGGTGCCGCACGTGATGATCGGCCGGTTCTTCGGCCTCTTCCGCGCGGTGAGCCTCATCTCGGGCATGTTCTTCAACTATTACCTGATCGGGCAGGCAAAGGTGTATTACCTTCCGATCCTGGCCGGCATCGGGCTGCTGTATGGCGGCGGCCTCCTCGTGATGTGCCTCAAGGTGAAGGAAGGCGACTATCCGCCGCCGCCCGCCGAGCCTGCGCACGTGGGATTCCTGGGCGCGGCGAAGTCCTACGGGAAGATCTGCTTCTCGAAGCCCTACTACCTCTGGGTGCTGGCGGCCATGGCGCTGGCGCAGCTCGCGTTCGCACCGGTGAACCTGTTCAGCGTCTATTCGGCGGAGAGCTTCGGGCTGACAATGAGCTCGTACGGCAAGTACATCGTGGTGACCTATTCGTGCTCGCTGGTGCTGGCGTATCCGCTGGGCTGGCTGGCCGACCGGTTCCATCCGCTGCGGGTGGGCCTGTTTGCGCTCACCGCCTACGCGGTGGTCATGGCAATCGGCTATTTCGGCATCGTGGGGCCGGCGAGCTTCGGCATCGTCTTCCTTGTCCACGGCGTGCTGTCCGGCTGCTACTTCACCGGCGCCGCGGCCCTGGGCCAGCTGCTCTTCCCGAAGGACAAGTTCGCGCAGTTCGCCGCCGCGGTCGTGCAGGTCCTGGCCATCGGCAACATCGTCATGGGGCCGGCGGTCGGCCGCCTGCTCGACGCGCTGGGCCACGACTACCGCTACACGTTCGGCGGCGGCGCGGTCATCGCGCTCGCCGCACTGTTCGCGACGCTCGTGGTCTACCACCGCTGGAAGAAACTCGGCGGCGACACCGCCTACGTGGCGCCGGAGTGAGCCGGGCCGGACTTCCGCCGGTCAGGAGGCGGCGGTGAGCCCGAGTTCCGAGTGGAACCGCGTCCGCTCCTTCACGCCCATCAGCTGGATCACCTTGACCAAGTTCGCCTGCAGGTGCCGCTCCATCGCGTCCTTGGCCGCCGCGGCGTCGCGCTGCGCGATGGCGTCGTAGATCTCCTGGTGGCTTTCCAGCACCTTGCGGCGGGTCGCGAGGTCCTCGCGGTGCTTCTTGCCGGCCGGGGGCACCGAGACCACGCGGTTGATCAGGCTCAGGCGCATGATCTCCTTCTTGATCAGCTCGTTTTTCGCGACATCGATGATGGCGAGGTGAAAGCGGACATCCTCGCGGGCCAGGTCCGCGAGCAGTTCGCGGTCGTCGTCGGCCTTGATCATCTTGCCGACAAGCGCCCGCATGGCCTCGAGCGCCTCGCGGATCTCGGCCAGCTCGTCCGCGGTGTGGTGCTGCGCCGCCAGGCCGGCGGCGTAGGTCTCGAGCGCCTGCCGCAGGCCGCACAGCTCCTTGAACTCCTGGAGGTCCATCGCCTTCACGCTCGCGCCGAGCCGCGGTCGGATGGTCACGAGCCCGTCGGCCTCCAGCAGGCGGAGCGCGTCCCGCACCGGCGTGCGGCTGACCCCGATCTCCTTCGAGAGATTCTTCGTGGCCAGCGGGCTGCCCGCCGGATAGGCGCCGGTCAGGATCTTCTCGCGGATGAACTTGTAGGCGACGTCCGTGTTGACGAGTTCCATGCGAAGGGCCGCCCGCCGCGGTCGCGGGCGAGGGCGTCCGGCAGATATAGCAGCCGATGCCGCCCTGTATACACCAAAATACCTAAATATATTGACCGGTCCGGAGGTTCCCCGAGAGTGCCGGCATCCCTCGGGTCCGCGCCGTCCCGCATGAAGCTCTCCGCCGTCGTCAACCCACCCACGGACCGGAACCTGCGCCTCCTCGCGCAGCTCGGCGTGCCGGATCTGGTCTATTACAACATGCAGGGCATGCCGACCGAACTGGCGGCCCTGCGCGCGGAGCAGGAGCGCGTGGCCCGGCAGGGCCTGCGCATCGCGGTGGTCGAGGGCGGGCCGCCCATCGACCGCATCGTGCTGGGCCGGCCGGGTCGCGACGCCCAGATCGAGACGTACCAGCGGGCGATCGACGCGATGGGCCGCCTCGGCATCGGCGTGCTCTGCTACAACTTCATGCCGCAGGTCACCGCCGACGCGATGGTGATCCGCACGTCGATGCAGGTGCCCGAGCGCGGCGGCGCCCTGACCAGCGGGTTTGCCCTCGCGGCGTTCGACCAGACCAAGGTGACGGCCGAGGGCCGGACCACCGACGAGGAGATGTGGGACAATCTCGAGTACTTTCTCCGCCGCGTGGTGCCCGTGGCGGAGGCGGCCGGCGTGAAGCTCGCGATGCACCCCGATGATCCGCCGCTGTCCCCCATGTGGTCGCTCGCGCGGATCATGCGCAGCGTCGAGAACTTCGATCGGCTCTTCGCGCTCGCGCCGAGTCCGGTGAACGGCCTCACGTTCTGCCAGGGCTGCTTCGCCGAGTTGGGCGTCGACCTGGTCGCGACGATCCGCCACTTCGGGCCGCGGATCCACTTCGTGCACTGCCGGGACGTGACGGGGAACCTGGAGCGTTTCCACGAGACGTTCCCGGACAACGGGCCGACGGACCAGATCGGGGTGTTTCGGGCCTACCGCGAGATCGGCTACACGGGTTTCATCCGGTCGGATCATGTGCCGCATCTCGTGACCGACGACGGCGAGCACGACGGCTACGGCCTGCACGGGAACATCTATGCCATCGGCTACCTGAAGGGACTCATGGAACCGATCTTCGGGAAACCGGACGCGCCGCGGGGCCCGTCATGAAGGTCCTGCTCGCGCAGTTCATCTTTGAGAGCAACACGTTCAATCCCGTGCCGGTGGAACGGGAGATGTTCGCCGCGCGCGGCACCTGGCTGGCCGGCGAATCGGCGGTGCGGGCGTGGTGCGGGTCGGCCGATTCGCAGCTGGCGGGCAGCCTGGACGAGCTCGAGCGCGCCGGCGTCGAGTCCCATCCGGTGTTCGTCGCGAACTGCGGGACGCCGGCGGGTCGCCTGAGCGCGGCCTGCTTCCGGGCGATCGGGGACGCGCTGGGTGCGGAGCTCCGGAAGGCGGGCCCGGCCGACGCGATCCTGCTCCACCTGCACGGCGCCGCGTGTGCGGTCGGGGAGGACGACGTGGAGGGCGCGCTGCTGGAGCGGGTGCGCCGTGAACTGGCGTTCGCCGGCCGGTTGGTGGTCTCGCTCGACCTGCACGCCAACGTCACGCGCCGCATGCTCCGGCTGGCTGACGCGGTCACCGCCTACCGCACGATGCCGCATGTCGACTTCCGCGACACCGGCGTGCGTGCGGCCCGCCTCGTGCTGCGACCCGCCGAGCCCACGGTCCGGGTCCTGGCCAAGATTGCCGCGCTGATTCCGCCGACGGACACGCATCACGCCTCCGGGCGTTTTGCGGAGATCCTGGGCGAAGCCCGGCAGCTGGAAGCGCAGCCGGGCATCCTCGACGTGAGCGTTTTCCCGGTGCAGCCGTGGCTCGACGTGGCGGAGATGGGCACGAGCGTGGTGATCACCGCGACAAGGAATGCCGGGGCCGCACAGTTAGCCGAAGGGTTGGCCCAGCGCTGGTACTCACAACGACACGAATGGCGGGCCGGTTTGCGAAGCTGGAATGAGATCCTGACCAAGCTGCAGCAACGCGCGGACGGCGGTCCGTGGCTGCTGGTCGACGCCGCGGACGCCACGACCGCGGGCGCGGCGGGCACGAGTGCGGAGGCGATTGCCCACCTGTGGTCCCAACGAGATGCTCTGCCGGGTGAGGTCCTGCTGTGGGTGGTCGATGCCACCGCGGTCGCGGCGCTGCGGACCGGCGCCGAGGCAAGGGTGGGGGTGCAGCAGTTTCCCCTTTCCGGCCGGGTAATCTATTCCGGTGAAGGCCGCTACCGGGCGCGCGGCCAAGCCTACACCGGCCAGGAATTTTCGATGGGCGAAGCCGTGGTGGTCTCGGCCGGGCGCCTGCGGATCGTCGTGAGCACCGCTGGCGCGCTCTGCGCGGACCCGGCCTTTTATGAGGGGGTGGGACTTGAGCCTGACCGCGCGTGGGCGGTGCAGGTGAAGAGCCTGATGGGCTGGCGCGCGGGCTATGGGGCCGAGGCCGGGCGGGGATTGGTGTTTGACGGCCCGGGCTGCGCGTCGCTCGACTTTGCCCGCCTGCCGTTCACGGCCGAACGGCGCGAGCTCTTCCCCCTGAATCCGTTGCCCGCGCAACCCGTTTCCCTATGGCAATCGACCTGACCGGCAAAGTCTGCGTCATCACCGGCGCCGGCGAGGGCGTCGGCCGCGGCCTCGTGCACGGCTTCCACCGCCGGGGCGCCCACGTGGTCGGCGGCGTGCGCAGCCTCGAGAAATCGGCCGCCGGCCTGGCGCCCGTCTGGGCGGTGAAGCTCGACGTCACGCAGCCGGACGAGGTGCGCGCCGCCGTCGACGCGATCCTCGCCCGGCACGGCCGCATCGACGTTTGGATCAACAACGCCGGCATCTACCCGCGCCAGCCCGCGGACCGGATGACGACCGCGGAGTGGCGCCACGTGATCGACACCAACCTCGACGGCGCGTGGCGCTGCTGCGAGGCGATCATCCCCCAGCTCCGGCGCCAGCAATCCGGCGTGATCCTCAACGTCGGGAGCATCACCCTCCGGCTCGGCCTGCCGGAGATGACCCACTACGAGGCCAGCAAGGGCGGCCTGGTCGGCCTCACCCGCGGTCTCGCCCGCGACCTGGGCGCCTGCAACATCCGCGTGAACTGCGTGCACCTCGGGGCCGTGCAGACGGAAGGCGAGCTTCGCCTGTTCCCCGACCAGGCGGCCATGCTCCGAACGCTGGAGGAAAAACAATGCGTGCGCGGCCGGCTCACACCGGAGTCCGTGGAGCCCGTGTTCGCCTTCCTCGCGTCGGACGACAGCCGCGACATCACCGGCCAGTGCCTGACCGTCGACCGCGGCTGGACGCATGATTAGCAGCGGCGGCGATAGTCGCCGCCGCGGCGGAATTCGACATTCGGAATTCGAAATTCGACGAGAGCCCCCTGTCAGTCGCGCTACTCAGGCGGCACTTTCACTTCACCTGACATCCTGAGCGCAGCGAAGAATCCAGTGAGACATCGCTCCAAGCTCTTGCGCCCTCGGCGTCTCCCTGCGGCCAAGATCCTATTGTAAGCTCTCCATCCCGAATCCCGAATTTCAAATCCCGAATTCCGATCCTCCCATGACCATCGTAGTTCTCGACGGCGCGACGCTCAATCCCGGCGACCTGAGCTGGGCCGAACTGGAGGCGCTGGGGCCGTGCGTGATTCACCCGCGCTCGGCGGGGGACGAGATCGTGGCCCGCGCGCGTGACGCGGAGATCGTCCTGACCAACAAGACGCCGCTGGACGCCGCGACGCTGGCCCAGCTCCCGCGGCTCCGGTACGTCGGGGTGCTGGCCACGGGCTACAACGTGGTCGACGTCGCGGCGGCGCGGGCGCGTGGCGTGCCGGTGACCAACGTTCCGACCTACGGCACCAACTCTGTCGCCCAGCACACGCTCGCGCTGCTGCTGGAGCTGACCAACCAGGTGGGCCGGCACGCCGCGAGCGTCCGGGCGGGCGGCTGGGTGCGTTGCCCCGATTTCTGCTACGCCGAGACCCCGCTGGTCGAGTTGGACGGCCTTGTGCTGGGGCTGGTCGGGGCCGGGCGGATCGCCCGCGCGGTGGCGCGGTTGGGCGAGGCGCTCGGCATGCGCGTGGTCCACGCGACCCGGGCTGGCGGCCGTCCCGAGCTGGAGCGGGTGCTCGCGGAGGCGGACGTGGTCAGTCTCCATTGCCCGCTGACGCCGGAGACGCGGGGCCTGATCGACGCGGCGGCGCTGGCGCGCATGAAGCCGACGGCGCTCCTCCTCAACACGAGCCGCGGCCCGCTGGTCGTCGAGGCCGACCTGGCGGCCGCGCTCAACGCCGGCCGCATCGCCGGCGCGGCGGTGGACGTCCTGGCGGTGGAGCCGCCGCGGCCGGATAATCCGCTGCTCGGCGCCCGCAATTGTCTCGTCACGCCGCATCACGCCTGGGCGACCCAGGCGGCGCGCCGGCGCCTGCTGGCCGTGGCGGTTGACAACGTGCGTGCGTTCCTCGCCGGCGCGCCGCGCCACGTGGTCAACTAGCCCTCGACCTTGGCCGGGGCGGGGGCGGGCCGGAGGAAGCTCAGGGCGTAGCCGGCGACGCACGAGCCGGCGGTGCCGACCACGAAATACCAGAGCCAGTGGATCGAGGTGCCGTAGGTGACGGCCACGGTGGCGACGGTGCCGGCCACGGCGCCCGCCACCACGCCGAACGAATTGACCCGGCGGGACAGCATGCCGAGGAGGAACATCCCGAGCAGCGGCCCGGCGAACGGGCTGACCACCTTCGCCGCGATCGCGAAGATCGTCTCGTGGCCGCCCATGAGCACGGCGCCGAGCATCACGAGCGCGCCGAGCGCGCAGGTCACCAGCTTGGCCCGGCGGACGCCGCGCTGCTCGCTGGCGGGTGGCGAACCGAAGCGGACCAGGAAGTCGACGTAGGTCGCCGTGCTCAGCGAGTTCAGGCCGGCCGAGAGGCTCGACATCGTGCCGGCGAACAGGCCGGCGATCACGAGCGCCCCGAGGTAGCCGGGCAGCCCGTGACTGAGGAAATGGGACATCACGCGGTTCGCGTCGGTGAGCTGGGCGACCCACTCATGGCCGGGCTGGTGAAGGAAGCGGGTGTAGTACGCGACCAGGAACACGCCGGCGGCGAAGAGGAGGGCGTTCACCGGCACAGTGAGAAGGCTGCCGCCGATCAGGGACCCGGCCATCCGACGGGCGGAGCCGGCCGCCAGGTAGCGTTGCACGAGCACCTGGTCGCTGCCGTAGGAACCGACCCCCTGGGCAAAGGTGTTCAGCATCACCGCCCAGAACGTCATGGCGGAGAGGCTGCCGGACAGGTTCACGAGGCGCGTGTGGCCGCCGGTCGCGGCGCCGCCCCCGAGCCACGGCGCGTCCGGCGGCGTCGGCTGCGCGGCGAGGCGCCAGATCGCCGCGAGATCCCAGTGGAAGGCGGCGGCGACGCCGGCGAGGACGGCGAGCAGGCCCAGGACGAGGATGAAGAACTGGATCACGTCGGTCCACAGCACCGCCTTCATGCCGCCAAGGACCGTGTACAACGTGGTGAGCCCGCCCATCGCGAGCAGGCTGGCGGCCATCGGCCAGCCCATCACCTGGGACAGCACGATCGTGGCGGCAAAGAGGGCGACCGAGAGGTGGGTGCCGCGGGTGAAGAGGAACAGCGCCGACGCAAACGTGCGCACGCCGGGGTTGAACCGGTGCTCGAGGTATTCGTAGACCGTGAACACCCGGTGCCGGGCGAGGAACGGCACGAACACGAGCGAGACAAACAGCGCGGCGAACGGGAAGGCGAGGGTGCCGAGCGCAAGCTGGAGGTCGCCGGTGAACACCAGGGCGGCGCAGCCGAGATAGCTGATCGCGGTCGTGTCGGAGCTGTTGATCGAGATCGCGACGGCCCACCACGGGGCGGAACGCTCGGCGAGAAAGTAGCCCTCGACGCTGCGCTGGCTCCGGGCGAACCAGAGGCCGACGCCGACGCTGGCGGCCACGTACGCAACCAGGATCGCGTAGTCGAGGAGGGAGAACTGGGCCTGCATCGGGAGCCTGGGGCGGGGCGCGATGCCGGTACCGGGCTAGGCCTTGACCGGCAGCACAGGCGCCGGCTCGGCGCTGGGGTCCACCGGGACCCAGCGGTCGGTGAGGAAGCTCTGCTCCGCCGCCGCCATCGCCGCCGTGGAGCGCTGGCTCAGCGAGTACGGCTGCGGCCAGGTCGCCCGGCCGAGCGCGGCGTCGACGTACGTGTTGATCTCCTCGTGGTACATCTTCTCGAGCACGTCGCCGATCGCGCCATGGCTAGAGTGCCGCGGAGACTTGTCGGCCGGCGTCTGCACGGTGAGGTCGCCACTGTAGATGTCCCAGGTGGCCACCCCACCGGTCCCGAAGCAGCAACCGCGCCGGTAGTCGACCGGGCAGGACATCGTGATGGTCAGCTGGCCCACGCCGCCGCCGGAGAGCCGCATCGAGAGGCTCCAGGTGTCCTCGGTCTCGCCCGGCAGGTTGCCGTACTTCTCGTAACGGCCGGCGACCTCGGTGGGATGGCCAAAGATCGGGTTGAGCCAGCTGAGCTCGAACGGGATCATCTCGCGCGACGGCGCGGTGTTGCGGTGCCGGGCGTAGTACTCGCGGCCCTCCGTGGCGTGCCAGCCCGGCATGAACGTCGCCATGTAGAGCTGGTAGCTGAGCACCTGCCCGAGCTCGCGGCGCACGGCCTCGCCAAGGGCCCGCACAACCGGCAGGAAGCGGAGCGAGGCCGACGGCGCGGCCACCAGGCCCTTCGCCTGCGCGAGGCGCTCGTTCGCCGGGCCGCCATAGGTCCAGATGTCCGCCTCGATGAAGTGGTGCAGGCCGCGCTCGAGCGCGAGCTTCACGTAGGCGCCCTTCGTGCCGGGCGGCGTCGAGACGACCAGGGCCTGCGGGCCCCAGGCGAGGGCGTCCTCCAGGCGGCCGAAGACCTGGACCCCGAAGCGCTCGCGGGCCCGCTGGCGGCGGTCCTCGCGCTCGTCGAAGAGCGCGACGGTGACGTCGGGCCGCTGGTGGAGGTCGCGCAGGCGGCGCGTGCCCATGGAGCCGGATCCAAGCTGCAGGATTTTCATGTGGGGTGGATTCAGGTGAGTCGGGCGAAGCCGGCGTGCGCCACCGGTCCGCGGAGCGCGGCCCGCACGCCGCCCTGGTCGCGCGCGCGCCGCAGGTCGGCGAACACGCCGTCGACGGCCGCCAGGTACGCGTCGATCACGGCGCGGGTGTGGACGACCATCGGGTAGAACACGCCGTTCGCGAGATAGCCGCGCTCGAGCATGCCCTGCGTGAAGAGCGTCATGAGCGCCCGGCTGTCGTCGCCCGCGTCGAACGCGAAGGTCGCCAGCGCCGGCAGCCCGCCGACCTTCAGCGGCAGGCCGTGCTTCGCCCCCAGGCGGCGCCAGCCGGCGCGCGTGGCCTCGCCGGCCTCGCGGATGAGCGCCACGGCGTCGAGCTGCCGCAGCTGCTGCAGCGTGGCGAGCGCGGCGGCCGGCCCGATGGCTTCCGTCCAGTACGTGCTGCTCACGAAGGTCTGCTGGGCCGCCTCCATCACCGCGCCGCGCCCGATCACGGCGGCCATGGGGAACCCGTTCGACATCGCCTTGGCGAACACCGCGAGGTCGGGGTTCACGCCGAGCGTCAGGTGGATGCCGCCGTGGTGGCTGCGCCAGCCCGAGGTGATCTCGTCGAAGATCAGCACCGCGCCGGCCTCGTCCGCGAGCGCCCGGACCCGCGCGAGGAAACCGTCGCGCGGCGGATCGTGCCGCATCGGCTCCATCACGATCGCCGCGAGCTGGCCGCGGTGGGACGCGACGAGCGCCTCGAGCTCCGCGATCTGGTTGTAGCGGAAGGGCCGCGCGGTGCCGCGTAGGCCGGCGGGCACCCCGGCGGGATCGAGGCCGGGCAGGAGGTGGCCGTTGAGGGCGCTGGTCTCGCCGAGGTTGGCCGCGAGGTACCAGTCGCTCCAGCCGTGATAGCCGCAGAACGCGACGGTGTCGCGGCGGGTCGCGGCGCGGGCGAGGCGCACGGCGATGCTCATCGCCTCGCCGCCGGCGCGGGCGTAGCGGACCTGCTCGGCCCACGGGTGCAGGGCGCACAGCAGCTCCGCCAGCGCGAGCTCGTCCGGTGAGTTGAGCGTGCACATGCCGCCCTGGGCGATGCGCGCGACGACGGCGGCGTTCACGACGGGGTCGGCATAGCCGAGGAGACAGCACCCGATGCCGCAGGAGGTGAAGTCCACCAGCGGGCGCCCGTCGAGGTCCCACACCGTGCAGCCCTCGGCGCGGCTGTAGTACGCGGGCCACTGGTCGGGCAGGAACATCTCGGGGCGCTTGCTCAGCAGCTGGGTGCCGCCCGGGATGCGCTGCTTGGCGCGGCGGTAGAGCTCCGGGCCGCTGGGTCCGGGCGCGGATGGGGACGGTGCGGGCATGGGCGGGGGCGGGCTAGAGGGCGAGCCGGAAGCCGATGGACTCGTGCTTCAGGTCCGGCGGGTCCTCATGGCGGTACGCGATCCAGAGGTTGAGATAGTGGCAGGTGAGGAACGAGCCGCCGCGGAGGACGCGGTTGAGGGCGGGGTCGCGCCCGGTGGGCTTGTTCACGGCCTTGACGCCTTGCGAGACGTCCTCGAAGCGCTCCTCGCACCACTGCCAGGCGTTGCCGATCATGTCATGGAGGCCGAAACCGTTCGGCGCGTAGCTGCCGACGGGTTTGGGCGCGGACTGGCCGCCGAACCACGCGAACGCGGGATCGAGCCCGTCGCCCCAGGGGAAGATCGTGCCGGCGCGACCGCCCCGCGCGGCATATTCCCACTCGGCGTCGGTGGGGAGCCGGTAAGGTTTCCCGGTGCGGCGCGCGAGCCAGGCGCAGTAGGCGGTGGCATCGTCCCACGAAACGCCGACGACCGGCAGGCGGTCGCCGCTGTAGCCGGGCTGTTCAAGGTGCGCCGGGGCCGGGTGTCCGGTGTCGCGGAGAAACCCGCGGTACTCGGCGTTGGTGACATGATGCCGGGCCAGGCGGAACGCCGCCACTTCCTTCGTGGTCCCGGTGTGCCACACCCACGCGAAATTCGGGCGGGGCGGGCAGGGCGGCACGCCGAGGGCGATGACGCCGGCCGGAATCTCGACCAGGTCGGGCAGCAGCGGTGGGTTCATGCTTTCTCTGAAGGCGAGCTGGACCGGAGCAATCCCTACGAAATTCGACGCCCGCCCCGTTTTTTCCCCGGCACCCCGCGGGAAGACATCGGCCTCGTTGGTCGCATGGTGATGGCGGGGAAAACGGCAAAGCTCGCGAGCTCAGCGAGGTGTATACACGGATATGGATGGGTATGATGATCGTGCAAGCAAAACCCTTGGCGGGCCCGGCCGGCGGCGGCCGCCGCCGATTTTTTCACTTGGTCACGGCGGACCGATCCCCGTTAACTGGGGATCCCCCCATGCCCCCGTTCCTGCGCCGCGTGCTCGCCGCCTGCTCCCCGGGCGTGGCCCTCATCGCGTGCCTCGCGGCGGCCGCCGGCGCGGCGCTGCTGCTCCTGCCGCAGGCGCCGCGGGAGCGCGTGCAGTTCTGGATCTTCGCCAAGCAGCACCAGGCGGTGTACCGGACGCTGCTGGAGCAGTGGAACCGCGAGCACCCCACCAAGCGGGTGGAGATGTCGCTCGTGAACGGCGCGGTCATGGACCAGCGCATCATGTCGGGCTTCCTCACGGGCACGCCGGTCGCCGACGTGCTGGAGGTCGAGCGCAGCATGGCGGGCAAGGCGTTCACCGGCCCGATCGAGGACGTCGGCTACGTCGACCTCACCGCGCGGCTGCAGTCCGAGGGTCTCCTCGACCAGATCAACCGGCCCTCGCTCAGCCCGTGGACCTCGCGGGGGCACATCTTCGGCATCCCGCACGACGTCCACCCGGTCATGCTCATGTACCGGGCCGACTTGGTGGAGGCGGCGGGCATCGACGTGCGGCAGATCGAGACGTGGGACGATTTCATCCGGGTGATGCGGCCGCTGCAGCAGGACCTTGACGGCGACGGTCGCGTCGACCGCCAGCTGCTGAGCTACGCGGCATTCGACCCGAACGGCACCGAGGTGCTGCTGCTGCAGGCGGGCGGGCGGATCTTCGACGAGCAGGAGCAGCCGTGCTTCGACCGGCCCGGCAACGCCGCGGTGCTCGCCCGCCTCGCCGCCTGGTCCGCGGGGCCGCACCCGATCTGCCGCTTTGCCGACTACAACACCGCCTCGGGCCAGCAGCTGCTGGTCGACGGCCTGGTGGTGGCGGTGATGGCGCCCGACTGGCTCTGCGGGACCTTCAAGCAGCAGATCCCGGGCCTGGCCGGGAAGGTGAAGCTCATGCCGCTCCCGGCGTGGGAGCGCGGCGGACGGCGCACGAGCGTGTTTGGCGGCACGATGCTGGCGCTGGCCAAGGTCTCGCGCACGCCGGACGTGAACTGGGAGTTCGCGAAGGCGATCTACCTTTCGCGCGAGATGTCCACGGCGCTGTTTCGGGCGACCTGCATCATCTCGCCCTTCAAGGCCAACTGGTCCGACCCGGCGTACGACGAGCCGGATCCCTATTTCTGCGGGCAGCCGGTCGGCCGCCTCTACGTGCAGCTGGCCCCGGACGTGCCGCGCCGGACCTCGTCGCCGTACAACCCAACCGCCCTGCTGCGCCTGTCGAACTGCATGACCGCGCTGGCCGCCTACGCCCAGGCTCACACCGGGGAAGGCCCGGCCGCCCTGGAGGCGGAGGCGCAGCGGCTCCTGGTGGCGACCCAGCGGGACTTTGCCGCGCTGGTGCATCGCAACGCGTTTCTCCGCACCCCGGCCCCATGAACCCCGCGCCCCTGTCATCCCCGGCCCGCTCGGCCGCGCCCTTCCCGCGCTGGGCGCCCTGGTTCTTCGCGGCGCCCTGGTTGCTCGTCTTCGGGACCTTTGTCGCGTGGCCGCTCGTGCGCTCGCTGCTGCTGTCGTTCATGCAGACCTACGGGCCGGGCACGACGACCTACGTCGGCTGGGACAATTTCCGCTATCTCTTCCACGACCCGCTGTTTTACCGGGCGCTCTGGAACACGTTCGTCTTCACGCTGGGCAGCGTGTTCATCCAGCTGCCGATCGCGCTCGGGCTCGCGCTCCTGCTGAACCGCCCGACGCTGCGCGGCCGCACGGTCTATCGGCTCCTCTTCTTCCTGCCGTCCCTGGTCGGGCTGGTCTTCGCGGGCGTGCTGGTGGGGATCATGTTCGAGAAGCGGACCGGGCTCATCGACGCCGGGCTCCACGCCCTGTGCAGCGGGTGGGACCCGGATTTCCCATGGCTGGAGCAGTACGTGATGCCGTCGCTGATCCTCGCGGGGGTCTGGCTCTACGCGGGCTTCAACATGGTGTACTTCCTCGCCGCGCTGCAGCACGTCTCGGGCGAGTTGCTCGACGCCGCGGCGATCGACGGAGCGGGGCCGTGGCAGCGTTTCTGGCACGTGACGCTGCCCGAGATCCGGCCGGTGGCCGGGCTGGTGGTGCTCATGTCGGTCGCCGGCAGCTTCCAGCTGTTTGAGCTGCCCTACATCATGTTCAATCCCACCGGGAATCCCGCAGGGCCCGACAACAGCGCGCTCACGGTCGTGATGTACCTCTACCAGATGGGCTTCATGAGCGGTGATCTCGGCTATGCGAGCGCCATCGGCTGGGTGCTCGCGGTCCTGCTCATGAGCCTCGCCGCGCTGCAGCGCTGGCTGGCCCGCCGCGAGGAGTACTGACCATGGACCATCCCGCCTCATCCTCCCGGACCGCCCGCCTTGCCGCCTGCCACCTCGCGGCCGGGGCCCTGGTGCACGGCCTGCTCGTGGCGTGCGTGGCGATCACGCTCGTCCCGTTCTTCTGGCTCGTGACGTCCGCGCTGAAGAACAAGACGGACTTCTTCGGCGCGGTGTTCCTGCCGCCGGGCGACGGCTGGCTCGGGGTCGCCTGGGAGCGGCTGACGCTGGAGAACTTCCACCGGCTGTTTGTCGAGGTTCCGATGCTGCGGGCGATCCTCAACTCGGTCTTCCTCTCGGCGGGCCTGAGCCTGGTCGCGACCCTCTTCTGCGCGATGGGCGGCTACGCGCTGGCCAAGTACCCGTTTCGCGGGCGGCGCACGCTCACGGCCTTTGTCCTGGCCGCCGCCATCATCCCGCCGTCGCTGCTGCTCGCGCCCGGTTTCGAGCTGATCTGGCACCTCGGGCTGCTCGACACCTACGCCGGCTTCCTGCTGCCCGGGCTCGCGCCCGCGTTCGGCGTGTTCCTGTTCCGCCAGGCGATGCTGAACGCGGTGCCGGGTGAATTGATCGAGTCGGCCCGGCTCGACGGCTGCGGCGAGATCCGGATTTTCTTCGAGCTCGTCCTGCCGCTGGTGCGCCCGATGATCGGGGCCTTCATCATCCTGTCGTTCCTCGGCACCTGGAACAACTTCATCGGGCCGCAGCTGATCCTGCAGTCCGTCGACCACCATCCGCTCGCGGTCGCGATCAACAATCTTCGCGGGGTGTACGGCACCGACTACGGCCTCGTGATGGCCGGCACCCTGGTCTCAATCGCGCCGATCATGGCGCTGTTCCTCCTGCTCCAGCGGGAGTTCATCACCGGCC
>CAZUQB010000011.1:0-4149 GCA_964622405.1 uncultured Opitutaceae bacterium
GGATGCGGCCGGTAGGAGCTCATGGCGTGATCAGGAAGGGGTTGCGCTCCACCTGCCGGACGAAGCGCGCCTGCGCCTCCGCCAGCAGCTCGCGGGCCTTGGGCTGGAGCGCGGCCGCGTCGTAGCGCCCGGTGGCCTCCGCGTACTCCTTCAGCGCGGTCAGCACGCCGACGATGTGGAGGTGGGCCTCGGGGAAGAACGGCGACGACGGCCGCGCCGGCATGGCGTCGGCCTGCGCGAGGAACATCCGGCCCGCCGGCTGCCCGCAGAAATAGGGCTCGGGCTCCTGGTAGCACGGCAGCGTGCGAAAGCTGCGCAGCGGCGACACGATCATGGAGTCGCGGTAGTTCACCTCGGCGAGCTCCCGCGAATAATACAGGCGCTTGATCTGCTCCCACTTCTCCGCGGGATGCGGCGCGGTCCGCGCGATGCCGATCATGGTGCCGCCCCACGCCGAGGTGCGCCGGCCGCCGCGCTCCCAGGCCGGCACCGGCATGAGCTTCACCTTGCCCGCCAGCTGGGGCAGGTCGCGCTTCCACGCGCCCGCCAGCCAGTCGGGCATCAGCGTGCCGACCACGTAGCCCTCCACGCGCTGCCGGTTGCCCGCGGGCGTGAAGTCCCCGATGTCCGCCGCCACGCGGTTCGGCCCCGCGAACCAGCCCACGAGCCGCGCGAGGATCTCGGCGTTGCGCGGCGTGTCCAGCGTCGGCCGACCCGCGTCGTCGAACAGCTTCGCGTCCGCCTGCAGCATCACCATGTCGAGGAACCCGCCGTTCGTGTTCCACCCCGAGATCAGGTAGCGGTCCGGCCGCCCGTCGCCGTCGCGGTCCGCCATCAGCGGCTTCATCACCCGGAAATAGTCGTCCCAGGTCTCGATGCCGGACACGTCGATCCCGGCCGCCTCGGCGAGGTCCGCGCGGTAGCACAGCAGCACCGGATGCGCGCCGATCGGGATCCCGAAGATCCGGCCGCGGGTGCTCCAGGGCGTGAAGACCGCCGGCGGGATCTCCTCCCGCAGGCCCGCCTCCCGGACCCAGTCCGTCAGGTCGACGAAACCCACCTGGGCCAGCGGACCCACGAACGCCCGCGAGGCCATGTTGCGCTCGATCTCGATCAGGTCCGCGGTCGGCGTGCCGGCGAAGAAGCCGGCGAGCATCCGGCGCTGCAGCGAGGAGTACTCGAGCTGCTGGACCGTCACCCGTTCCTCCGGGTGCGCCGCGGCCGCGCGGTCGAAGATCGGCTGGTAGAACCGGACGCTGGTGTCGAGGAACGTCCACAGCTGGGTCCCGGACGGCTGCCGGACCGGCAGCAGCGCGACCGCGAGACTCGAACCCACGGCCATCGCCAGGATGATCCACGCGCCGGGTGAAAGCGCGCGGGTCCAGCGGATGCGTTGGGTTGGCATGGGGCGGGGCGCGGGGAGGGGAGCGCGGTCGCAAGCAGCGAAAGCGGCCCGCGCGTGCCGCTCAAGCCCTGTCTCGGGCCCGGGCGGCGGCAGAATATTCGGCATCGGCCGCGGCGCCGGGCGGAAATGCGGGCGGCGCAGTGGACGGATCCGCGGGTTTCGCATAAAGTCCGGGAACCGCCGGCCGATAGGAACGGTCAGGAGCGACCGTCCCGGCGCCCCATCTCCCATGCTGCACAAACACGTCCTCAAGCCCGAAGCCACCTCGGCCCATCGCGTCGAGCGCCGGCGCGACTCCCTGACCCGCGCCGTCATCAACGGCATGGAGCAGCTGAACGATCACCTGGAGCGCCTGCCGCACGCGGAGGACCGCGCCGAGGCGCTGGCCGCGCTGGCCTGCTTCGCCCAGCGCGTGAAGATCGCGATCGAAGAGTCGCGCGCGACGTCGGCGCCCCGGGAAGAGTGAGCCGGCGGCCGGTCCGGCCGATTTCCCATTGTGCCCGCCCCCGCGGGACCCCAGAGTCGCGGCGAGTCTGACCCGGAGTCACCCGTCCGCATGAAGTCGAAGAAAACCGCCCAGGATCGTGTCGGCGCCGCGCTGGTGGGCTGCGGCGGCATCGCGAAGTCGCAGCACCTGCCCAACCTCTCCCGGGCCCCGAACCTGCGGCTGCTCGCGGTGTGCGACGTCGACGAGCGCGCCGCGCAGGCGGCGCAGGCGGCCTACGCGGTGCCGCGCGTGACGACCCGGTTTGACGACCTGCTCGCGGACCCGGAGGTCGAGCTCGTGGTGGTGGCGACCAAGGAGGACGCGCAGGTGGAGCTGACCTGCCGCGCGCTCGAGGCGGGCAAGCACGTCTACGTCGAGAAGCCGCTCGCGACGACGCCGGACGATTGCCGCAAGGTCATCCGGGCCCAGGGCCGGCACCACAAGCTGGTCCAGGTGGGCTTCAATCGCCGGTTCGCGCCGGCCTGCCGCGAGGCCCGGCGGATCCTGGCGCAACGGGGCGGGCCGACGAACATCCATTTCCGCCTCAGCGACGAGTACTGGAGCTGGGGCCGGGCGAACCCGCCGGGCGTGCGCGTGATCCAGGAGGCCTGCCACGTGTTCGACCTGCTGCGCTGGCTCGCCGACGCCGAGGTGGCCTCGGTCTATTGCGCGAGCGCGCGGCCGGACGACGAGATCTACGCGCTCAAGTTCACGTCGGGCTGCGTCGCGACCGTGATGAGCACGGGCGAGGTGACGCTGGACCTGCCGAAGGAGCGCATCGAGCTGGTCACGCGCCAGCCGGGCGCGCTGGTCATCGAGGAGTATGTCGAGCTGAGGACCTATGGCTGTCCCGACGAGCCGGCCGTGCGGCGGTTCGCGGGTCACACGCACCCCGACAGCGAGTTCACGCACAAGGTGCTGTTCGAGCAGCTCGGGGCGGAGGCGCTGGCGGCGTTTCGCAAGGCCCGGTGGCAGCTGCGGAACCAGCAGGAGTCCGGCGAGCTGAACCCGAACGACGCGGAACTGCGCCGCTTCATGGAGCTGCGGTTCCCGCACATGAACTACCTCGTCGACAAGGGCTGGCGCGCCGCGCTGGGCCACCTCGCCGACTGCATCCTCGGCCGCGCAGCCTTCGAGGGCCCGGGTCCCCGCGACGCGCTCGCCGCCAGCGTCCTGGCGCACGCCGCCATGAAGAGCCGCGAGACCGGCGAGGTCGTGAAGCTCTAGGGCCGGCTCACCGCCGGGCTCAACGCCGCTGGCGCCGAACCTGACGGCGGCGCGGCGCCGCCGGCCATTTCAATCCCGCCACGAGCGCCTCGACCCGCCGGCGCTTTTCGGCGATGGAAAGGTCGGTGCGGCGGAAGATCCGGTGCGCCTCGTATTCGAACGACCTCATCACCGTCGCCGCCGCGGGCAGGCGCGGGGCCACGGCCGCCGGGATCCGGATGACGCCGCCCGCGTTGGCGTGCAGGAGCTGGCCGGGCTGCACGGTGATGCCGCCGACCGCCACGGGCCGGTTGAAGTGCACGTAGCGCGGTGCGCAATGGTGCACCGTGAGGCCGTGGGCGTAGACGCCGAACGGAATCGTGCGGATGCCCTCGAGGTCGCGGACGCCGCCGTCCGTGACCACCCCGACGCAGCCGACGCTGTGGAGCATCTTCGCCATGCCGTCCCCGAGCACGCACTCGTGGTCCGGCCGGCTGCCGACGGCCTTGATCACCAGGACGACGGGCAAGGGCTCGCGTTCGATGGCCCGGAGCAGGCGATAGTAGTTCTCGGGCTCGGGCCGGTTGCCGGGCGTGCTGGTGTCGATCTCGATCGTCATGGCCACGCCGACGGTCGGGCCGACGGCGGGCGTGTAGGAGGTGATCGTCCGTCCCATGTACCACTCGTGGGCCGGGGTCGGGTCGAGGTACCCGATCGTGTTGGCGAGCAGGGCGGTGTCGAAGTCCGCGAGCTCCTCGATGAGATTTTCCAGTTGCATGGAATGTGGTCCGGGTGGTCAGGCCGGCGGCTGCCAGAGGCGGACCGAGGTCGTGCGCCTCCCGGCCATCGTCTCGCCCGTGGCCAGGACCCAGCCGCCCGGGGTCGCGACCGACGGAATGCACACCACCGGGGTCGGCCACGGCTCGGGCCCGTGCCGCCAGGCGCCGCGGTTGACGTCGAAATAGAGGAGGTCGTTTGGCAGCGGCGTCGCGCGTGGGAGCTGGCCCACCTGCCGGCCGTCCACGCCCCCGAGCACCCAGACCCGCGGCGG
>CAZUQB010000011.1:4249-24705 GCA_964622405.1 uncultured Opitutaceae bacterium
CGGAACGTCACGGCGGCACCCTCGCTCTGCACGATGACGGTGTCCTGAAACACCGTCTCCGCGTTCTCGCCGCCGGCGTAGAGCACGCCCTCGGGAAGCGACACCGTCGCGCCGTAGGCGCGGGGCACCGGCAGGCGCCCGGCGTCGACCCAGGCGCTCGCACCCGGCGGAAGCACGAAGACCGGGTCGTAGTAGCGCTTGACGCCGCCCTCCCAGGGCGGCCGGTCGGGAAAATTCGCCCCGCCGAGCGAGACCAGCGTCCCGCGGTGCACGCCGACCATCGGGCCGGCCATGCCGGGTTCCTGCGGATAGGGCGGGAGCCGGCGCCACGCCAAGGAAGGCCTGGGCCGGGCCGCCAGCGGCAACTCCACCACGCGACAGTCGACGCCGGTGGCGGAGACGACGAGGTACGCGGCGAGCGCGACGCCCGCGCCCAGGGCCACCGCGGCGGACGGCACCTCGGCCTCGGGCGCCTCGTCGGCAAAAGCCACGTCGGTCCAGTGTCCGTCGACCAGGAAAGCGAGCACGACACTCGCGCTGGGAAAAACTGGCGGGATGCCGACCACCCGGCGGCCGCTTCGCACCGCCACCGAGCCGGCGGGGCCGGCGGCGCCGGCCAGAGTCCCGGCCGGCAGCGCGTCGGAGAGCTGGGCGGCGGGTGGGGAAAACGCGGTCGCGGTCACCGGGAGCCACGGCCCGCCGGCGGCGGCCCGCTCGCTGGCTGCCGGGCGGCCTTCGGCATTGAGCCATGAGACCCGCCAGACCTGGCGGTCGGCGGCGAAGTTCACCGCGACGGCGGGGACGGCGGCGGGGCCGAGCGTGACTGGGGGCAGGACGTGGAGCTGCGCGACGGGGTCGATTTCCACGGCGGCACGATGCCGGCGCCGGGCTGCGGCCACAAACGGCAAGCGGCTGGGAAAAAACCTGACATCCCGGCGGCCGCGCGGGGGATGTCAGGTTAGTTGCCAACCAATTCAGCCTTTGCATCGCGCGCCGGATCGGCGGTGATGGCGGCGAACCACTCCATCCCTGCGACGGCCCGTCCGCCGTCGGACCGCCCCATGACGCCGAGCTTCCGCGCCGTAAACATCGACTGCAATTTCGACTATGCCTTCGAGCGCGAGCAGCTCGCGGCCGCCGGGGTCGAGCTGGTGGAGCGCAAGGCCGCGACGGAGGCCGAGATCATCGTCGCCTGCGCCGACGCCGACGGCGTCATCCTGGAGGGCCCCCGGACCCCGATGACCGAGCGGGTGATCGGCGAGCTGCGACGCTGCCGGCTGATCGCCAAGTACGCCGTGGGCGTGGACAACATCGACGTGAAGGCCGCGACGGCGCGGGGGATCGTCGTGGCGAACGCCGCGGACTACTGCACCGAGGAAGTCTCGGACCAGGCCGTGGCGCTGATCCTCGCGTCGGTCCGCCGGGTGGTTTCGATGGACCGCTACGTGCACCAGGGCCGGTGGACCGGCTACCCGCGGGTCACGCCGCTGCGGCGGGTCAGCCAGCTGACGCTGGGTCTCGTCGGCCTCGGCCGGATCGCGCGGGCGACCGCGCGGAAGATGGCGGGCTTCCGCCTGCGGATCATCGCGACGGATCCCTACCTGCCGGCCGGCGCCCGCGAGCCGGGCATCGAGATCGTGCCCATGGCGCAGCTGCTGCGCGAGGCGGACATCGTCTCGGTGCACGTGCCGCTGACCCCGGAGACCCGGGGCCTGCTCAACGAGCATGCCTTCCAGGCGATGAAGCCGACCGCGGTGGTGGTGAACACGAGCCGCGGGCCGGTGATCGACGAGCCGGCGCTCATCCGCGCCCTGCGCGAGCAGTGGATCGCGGGCGCGGCGCTGGACGTCGTGACCGAGGAGCCGCTCGATCCGGCGAGCCCGCTGCGCGAACTCGACCAGGTCATCCTCACGCCCCACTGCGCCGCGGACTCGGCGGACTCGCTGGCCCACGTGCGGCGGACCGTGGTGGAGTCGGTGGGGGCGGTGGCGCGCGGATTCTGGCCCCCGTTTCCCGTCAACCCGGCGGTGACGCCGCGCGCAAGCCTGCGGCCGTGGGCTGAGGCGCCCCGCGCCTGAGCGCGACCGGCCCGCCCGATCTTCCCATGACCAATCCAACCCGCGTCGCGACCTGGGTCGCGTGGTGCGTGACCCTGGCCGCGGCCCGGGCCGCCGAGCCGGTCGACCTCGGGGCGCGGCGCGCCCTGTTTGTCGACGAGCAGATGATCGCCCGGCTCGACCGGCTCGAACTCCGGCTGCATCCGCCGGTGCCGCGCGAAACCGTGATGGTCTACGACGCGCCGTGGGAGGGCAGCGGCTCCGACTTCCAGCGCTTCATCCGGGTGGGGGACACCCTCCGCATGTATTATATGGCGACGAAGCTGACCTCGACCGACGGCCGGAAGATCGGCGGCGGGGTGGTCTACGCCTGCGTGGCCGAAAGCCGGGATGGCCGGCACTGGACGCGCCCGGACCTCGGACTCTGGGAGTTCGAGGGCTCGCGCCACAACAACATCATCTGGGCCGCGCCGAAGCTGGACAACTTCACGCCGTTCCTCGACGCCAATCCCGCGTGTCCGCCGGAGGAGCGTTTCAAGGCCACGACGAACGGGCCCGGCGGACTGTACGCGCTGAAGTCGGCCGACGGCCTACACTGGACGCCGCTGCAGACCGAGCCGATCCTGACCCAGGGCCGGTTCGACACCCAGAACAACGCCTTCTGGGACGCGCGGCGCGGAATCTACTGGTGCTATTTCCGCGGCTTCCATGACGCGGCGGGCGCGTCGGTCGAGAACACCAAGCACGGGGCGGTCGGGATCCGCGACATCCGGGTGGCCACCTCCCCGGATTTCCGGCACTGGTCGGAACCGCGGCGCCTGACCTACGGCGACGCGCCCGACGAGGCCCTCTACACCAACCAGATCGAGCCGTACTACCGGGCGCCGGACCTCTTCGTCGGCTTTCCCACCCGCTACGTCGAGCGCACCTTCACGCCGGCCGCGATGCGCGCGCTGCCGGACCCGGTGCATCGCCAGCGCCGGATGAGCTTCATGCCCCGCTATGGCACGGCCGTGACGGACGGCCAGTTCATGACCAGCCGCGACGGCTACCAGTTCCGGCGCTGGGACGAGACCTTCCTCCGGCCGGGACCGGAGCGCAGCAACAACTGGGTCTACGGCGACGGCTACCAGAGCCTGGGCCTGGTCGAGACGGCGGCGGAGGATCCGACGGCGGCGCCGGAGCTGAGCTGCTACGCGGACGAGGGGCACTGGAAGGAAGGCACCTCGCTGCGGCGCTACACGCTGCGCCTCGACGGCTTCGTGTCGGTGCACGCGCGCCGCGAGCCCGGGGAGCTCCTGACCCCGGTGCTGACCTTCACCGGCCGGGCGCTGACCCTCAATTTCTCGACCTCCGCCGCGGGCCACCTGCGGGTGGAGATCCAGGACGAGCACGGGCAACCCGTGCCCGGCTACGGCCTGGCCGAGTGCGACGAGCTGTTTGGCGACGCGGTGGAGCGGACGGTGACCTGGCGCGACCGCGCCGACGTGGGCGCGCTGGCCGGTCGGCCGGTCCGCCTGCGCCTCGTCCTGAGCGACGCCGACCTCTACTCGCTGCGGTTCGCGCCGTGAGGGCGGGCGGCGGCGGCCGCGAAAAGATGTCACTTTGTTTTCCACGTGGTGAGTGCTTCTCACCCCGATTAGCTGGACGCATAACCGCTTTGCCTTACCTATGACCCCCCTCACACCACAGTTGACTGCCCTGCCATCCGCCCGGCTGACCCAGGCCTGGTTCCGGATGTTGTCTTGTTGTCTGGTCCTGACGATCTGCGCCCTGCCGGCCAAGGCGGAGGCGGATGCCTCCGACAAGGACGCGCAGATCGCCGACCTCAAGGCGGAGGTTGACCGCCTCAAGGCGCTGCTCGCGCAGTCCCAGTCGGCGACGGCGCCGGCGGCGGCGGCGCCGACCCCGGCCGCGGCGACGCCGGCGGCGCCGGCGAGCGGCGCGCGCCTGGCCAAGGAGGCGTCCACGGGCTCCGACAACATCTACCAGATGTCGGCGTTCGAGGTGCGCACGACCCAGGGCCAGGGCTACAGCCCCGGCAACTCGGCGTCCGCGCTCAAGACCTCCGAGCCGCTGATGAAGCTGCCCGCCCAGATCATCCTCGTCACGAGCGACATGATCAACGACATCGGCTCCCACAACGCGTCCGACGTGCTGTCGTACGCGGGCCTGGTGCCGTACTACCGCGGGCCCGCGATCCTCTCGCGCGGCTCCCGCATCGGCAATCCCTACACCGACGACGTCCCGCAGGCGTCGGGCATCGGCATCTCCGACAACACGAACATCGACACCTACCAGGTCATCAAGGGCCCGCAGCAGGTGCTCTATCCGCTCGCGTCCCTCGGCGGCCTCGTGCTCCAGACCACCAAGAAGCCGCTGCCGGGCATCCGCCAGGGCATCTTCGACGAGCGCATCATGCAGTGGGGCCGCCAGCGCTTCACCTTCGACGTGAACGAGCCGCTGTTCGAGCTCGGCTCGGCGCGCGTGACGGGCCGCGTCACGGGCATCTGGCAGGAAGGGCAGGGGCCGTTCTACAATTCCAAGGACGACCGCTACGGCATCTTCCCGAACTTCTCCCTCGACTGGAAGGACACCCACCTCGTGCTGCAGTACGGCGCGGAGATCTTCCACTACCTCCCGGGCGGCACCGGCATCCTGACCCCGACGGGTGACATCTACGTCGGCATGGGCCACCGCAACCAGGGCAGCCCGCGAAACAACAACGACAAGAACGAGCAGCACGACGCCCGCATCAGCTGGACCCAGGAGCTCTCCCCCGAGTGGCAGGTCAAGTCGCAGGTCGCGTTCTTCAACGTCCGCCGCTACGGCTCGACCGGCTTCCCGACCGGGGTCAACTGGAACAACAACACCGTGACGTACACGATCCGGAGAAACAACGGCTGGCAGGAGTCGCTCGACATCCAAACCGACGTCTCCGGCAAGTACGACATCGCCAAGTTCCCGAGCACGTCCGCCTTCGGCTTCAACTTCCACGACCAGAGCGGCCTCAGCGCCTTCTGGATCACGACGCCGATCACGGTGAACATCGGCGACGCCAACGCGATCAACGCCATCGTGCTTCCCTCGGTGTACGACTACGTCCCGCCGGCGAACCCGGGCTCGCGCACGAAGCAGTACGTCACGAACGGCTACTTCATGCAGACGATCGATATCATCCCGAACAAGCTCACGCTCGCGGGCGGCCTGACCTACTCGATGATCGAGACGGTGCAGGACACCAACCTCGCGCTGCGCAATCCGTTCACCGCGACCGACTCGGCCGCGCATGAGATGCTGCACCGCCTCGCGGCCGTGTACACGATCTCGAAGGAGCTCACCGCCTACGTCTCGGAGTCGACGACGTTCAACCCCGCGGTCGGCGTCACCTACGACAACACGCCGCTGCCCTCCGTGCTTGGCAAGAGCGACGAGGTCGGCGTCAAGGCCGCCTTCATGGACGGCAAGCTCTCGGCGTCGTTCGCGCTCTACAAGATGACCCTGACGAACCAGGCCATCCTGGCGGCGTTCCCCGCGCTGAACGTCGCGGGCCTGAACTACTACATCCCGATCGGCTCGACCACGTCGCGCGGCTGGGACACGTCGCTCGCGCTGTCGCCGCTCCCCGGCCTGCAGATCGTCGCGACCGGCTACATGGGCACGGTGAAGGACCAGAACGACAACCCGATCACCGGCACGGTTGAGAACTCGTGGAGCGTCTTCGGCCGCTACGACTTCCAGCACGACAGCGGCCTGAAGGGCTTCTCCTTCGGCGGCGGCGCGCAGAAGGCCGGCGGCAAGTGGTTCAACATGGCGGGCCTGGTGCTGCCGGGCGGCGTCGCGCTCCCGAAGAACAGCTCCGGCAACTCCCTGTTCAAGCTGAAGCAGGAGGTGCTGCTCAACATGTTCGCCGCCTACCAGGTCGGCAAACACTGGATCCTCCGCGTCGACTGCGTGAACGTGCTCGACAAGAAGTATCCGATCGGCGCCCAGGGCGTCGGCCTGGCGGACGCGGTGGACCCGCGGACCTTCAGCTTCCAGACCACCTACAAATACTAATCCCTGCAGGTTGTCCTGACGCGGCTCCGGCTGGTCTCGCGCAGAGCGAGGCCGGCCGGAGTTGCCGTATTCGGGCCCGGCGATCAGACCTTCTTCCATGCCCGCTGCGAGCGCCCAACGTGAACCCCTGCCGTGGGTGGCCTGGTCCACCGTGGCGCTGCTGTGGTTCGCGGGCGGATCGAACTACCTGACGCGCACGATGCTCGGGACCATGCGCGAGTCGGTCCTGCACGACATCGCGATGACCGACGCGCAGTTCGGCCTGCTCACCTCCGCGTTCCTCAGCACCTACGCGGTGGCCTGCCCGTTCGGCGGCTATTTCGCCGACCGCTTCAGCCGGCGGCGGGTCGTGATCGTCGGGCTCTTCGCCTGGTCGCTCCTGACGCTGGCCACGGCGTTCGTGCCCGCCCGGGCCGAGTTCATCCTCCTGCGCGGCGCCCTCGGCGTGGCCCAGGCGTTCTACATTCCCGCCGCGGTGGCGATGATCGTGGAGTACCACCGCGGCCCGACCCGCGCGCTCGCAACCGGCATCCACCTCACCGGGCTGGTCTGCGGCGCCGTGCTGGGCGGCGTGGCGGGCTGGCTGGCGGAGACGCACGGCTGGCGCTTTCCCTACGGCGTGATCGGCGGCGCGAGCGTGCTGCTCGGCTTCGTCCTGATGGCGTGGCTGCGGGAGCCGCCGCGCCAGGCCGCGCCCACCGGGGCGGTCAAGGTCAGCCTGGGCGAGGCGTGGCGGAGCCTGGTGCGCGCCCGACCGTTCCGCTTCATGGCCGGCTGCATGGCCGTGCAGGGCGCGATCAGCTGGATCATCATCGCCTGGATGCCCACCGTCATGCGCGAGCAGTTCCGGCTGGGCCAGGGGGCCGCGGGCCTCTCGACGCTGGGCTTCCTGTACTCGGCCCAGACCGCGGGGCTGATCTTCGGCGGCTTCTGGTCCGACCGCTGGAGCGTCACCAACCCGCGCTCCCGCATCTTCGTGCCGGCCGTGGCCATCCTCGTGGCCTCGCCGGTCTTCGCGCTCACCGGCTGGTACCCGCACTTCGGCCTGACGGTGCTGAGCCTCGGGCTGTGGGGCGTGGCCATGGGCTTCCTCGGCGCCAACACGATGCCGATCCTCTGCCTCTTCATCGACGCCCGCTACCGCGCGACCGCCCTCGGCACGCTCAACTGCTTCACGGCCGTCACCGGTGGCCTCGCAATCTACGGGGTTGGCGCCCTCCGCGACGCCCGGATCGGGGTCGACGTGATCCTCGCCGTCACCAGCGCCGGCGGCCTCGCCTGCGGCACCATGCTCTGGCTGGTCCAGACCTGCCTCTCCCGCGACGAGGCGGCCGCCGACCGTTGATTTTCCGCCCTCCGCGTGCGAGCCTGCCCGCGGTGAGTCCCTTTCCGCCCATGGCCACCGACCCCGCCGCCCGCACCGTCACGTATTCCGCCGCCGCGCTCCGGCGCTTCTGCCGCGAGCTCCTGGAGGGCGCGGGCGTGCCGGCGGAACACGCGCGGGTGGTCGGCGACTCCCTGGTCGCGGCGAATGTCCGCGGCGTGGATTCGCACGGCATCCAGATGCTCGCGACCTATCTCCAGCAGATCCGCGCGGGCGGGATCAACGTGGCGGCGGCGGGCCGGGTCGTGCGCGAGGACGGGGTGTGCCTGACCTATGACGGCGAGAACGGCCTGGGGCAGGTGGTGGCCGACCGCTGCACCGACCACTCGATCCGGCTGGCGCGGAGCCTCGGCGTGTCGGTCGTGGTGGCGCGACACTCGAATCATTTCGGCGCGGGGGCGTGGTGGGGCGAGAAGCTGGCGCGCGCCGGGTTCATCGGGATCGCCCTGAGCAACGCCTGCCCGGCCGTCGCGCCCTGGCAGGGTCGCACCCCGATCCTGGGGACGAACCCGATCTGCGTGGCCGTGCCCGGGACGGGTGGGCGCGGGCGGTGGCTGCTCGACATGGCCACGACGACGGTCGCCCTCGGCAAGCTCGGCCATGCGGCGAACCTGGGCCAGACGGAGATCCCGGCCGCGTGGGGCTTTGTGGACGCGGCGGGCCGGCCCACGACCGACCTCGCGGCCGCGCGCGGCGGCGCGCCCACGCCCACGGGCGCCTACAAGGGCACCGCGCTGGCCATGATGGTGGAGATCCTGTGCGCGGGCCTCGGCGGCGGCGCCATGGCCACCGAGCTGCCCGTCTATCGCACCGGCGGCGATCCGCTGGGCCTGAGCCACACGTTCATCGCGATCGACCCGACGCGCTTCCTCGCGCCGGGCGAATTGGAGGGCGGCGTGGAGCGGCTGAACGCGATGGTCAAGGCGGCCGAGCCCGCGCCCGGCTACGCCGAGGTCCTCGTCGCCGGCGAGCCCGAGTGGCGGTGCGAGGCGCACCGGCTCCGCGAGGGCGTGCCGGTGCCGACGGTCCTCTGGCAGTCGCTTTCCGCCATCGCCGCCGAATGCGGGGTCCGGCCCCCGGCCCCCGGGTCATGAGACGGCGGGTGGTCATCGTCGGCGGCGGCATCGTCGGGCTGGCGGTGGCGCGCGAGCTGCAGCGCCGCGCGCCGTCCGCCGCGGTCACGCTGCTCGAAAAGGAGGGTGACGTCGGCCGGCACCAGAGCACCCACAACAGCGGCGTGCTGCACGCCGGGCTCTACTATGCACCGGGCTCGCTGAAGGCCCGGCTGGCGGTGCAGGGCATCCGGCTGATGACGGCCTTCTGCCAGGAGCACGGCGTCGCCCACGAGATCTGCGGCAAGGTCGTGGTCGCGACCGAGGAGCGGGAGCTGCCGGCGCTCGATCGGCTGTGGGAGCGCGGACAGCGCAACGGCCTGCGCGACCTGCGGCGGCTCGGGCCCGCGGAGCTGCGGGAGATCGAGCCGCACGCGGCGGGCCTCGCCGCGATCCGCGTGCCCGAGGAGGGCATCGTCGACTACGCCGGGGTCTGCGCGGCGCTGCGGCGCGGGATCGAGCAGGCCGGGGCTGTGGTCCGCACTGCGGCGCCCGTCGCGGCGATCCGCGCCCACGGCGGCGGCTGGGTCGTGGCGCACGGGGCCGGCGAGGACGAGGCGGATTTTCTGATTAACTGCGCGGGCCTGTTCTCCGACCGCGTCGCGGAGCTGGCGGGCGTGCGTCGCGACGTGCGCATCGTCCCGTTTCGCGGGGAGTACTACACGCTGCGCCCCGCGGCGCAGGGCCTCGTGCGGCACCTGATCTATCCCGTGCCCGACGCGCGCTTCCCGTTCCTTGGCGTGCATTTCACGCGGCTGGTCCACGGGGGCGTCGAGGCGGGACCGAACGCCGTGCTCGCCCTCGCGCGCGAGGGCTACCGCTGGACCGACTTCTCGGCCCGCGACGTGGCGGACGCGCTGGGCTTCCCGGGGCTCTGGCGCTTCCTGCGCCGGTATCCCGGGCTCTGCACCCACGAGGTGGTGCAGTCCTTCAGCCGGGCGCTGGCCTGCCGCGCCCTGCAGAAGTTGGTGCCGGACCTGCGGCCCGGCGATCTCCAGCCGGGCGGGTCGGGGGTGCGCGCGCAGGCGATGCAGCGCGACGGCACGCTGCTGCAGGATTTCTGGCTCGAGCAGCGGGCGAACGCCCTCCACGTGCTCAACGCCCCGAGCCCGGCCGCGACCGCCTCGCTGGCCATCGCGGCGGAGCTGGTCGGACGCCTGCCGTTCGTGGCGGGCGCCGCGACCGGCGTCACCACTTGAACACGATGCCGAGCCAGCCCTCGCTCCCGCGCAGGATCTGATCGTAGAGGCCCGGGGCGTCGGCGGCCGGCCGCACGTGCGTAAGCAGGTGGTCGAGCCGGAGCCGGCCCTCGGCCATGAGCCGCAGGCAGGCGCGCCGGTTCCGCTGGCGCGTCCACCGCCAATACACGTGCGGCTCGGTGAGTCCGCTCTCGTAGGTCCCGGTCACGCGCAGTTCCTTGCGCAGCAGCTCCTCCTTCAGGCGGATCGTGGCGGTGCCGGGCGGGCTGCCGGTGAGCACCACGGCCCCGCGGTCGGCGGCGCACTCGAGGGCCGGCTGCAGGATGGCGGCGGCCTGGGCGCAGTGGAACACGGCCTCGGCGCCGGCGCCGCCGGTGGCGGCCCGCACGCGCTCGACGACGTCCTCGCGCCCGGCGTTGATGAGGTGGGTCGCGCCGCTGGCGCGCGCCCGCTCCAGGCGGTCGTCGATCAGGTCGATGGCAATGACGGGATGGGCGCCCGACAGGCGGGCGAGCTGGACGACGAGCTGGCCCACGATGCCGAGGCCAAAGACCGCGACCGACTGGTCGAGCTGCACGCCGGCGCGGCGCACGCCGTGGAGCGCCACGTCGCCGAGCGAGGCAAAGCCGGCGACCTCGTCCGCGACGCCGTCGGGCACCGGGTCAAGATAGGCCCCGGGCGTGACGTCGATCAGGCCGTGGGTGGCATGGGGACCGCCCGTGACCACGCGGTCGCCGACGCGGTAGCCCTGCACGCCGGGGCCGGCGGCGATGATGCGGCCGACGGCGAGGTACCCGATGTTGGCGCGGCCCGGGCCGTCGGGCAGGCCGTAGGCCCGCGGGCCGTGCCGCAGGAAGTTCGCCTCGCTGCCGGCGCTGACCTGGGTGCAGGCGTTGCGGACCAGAATCTGGTTCGGGCCGGGCGCCGGCGGATCGTAGGGCTCGAGCACGACGGACGGCGGCGAGGCCGAGAACATCAGGCGCTGGCCCGGCGGGACGGAGGGAGCGTGGCTCATGACAGAAATATGGGACGGCAGGGCGGCTCAGTCGATGCGGACGAACTGGCGGTGCGAGGCCGACTCGGCGGCGGCGGCGACGATGCGGGCGGTGCGGGCGGCGTCGGCCAGCGTGGCGGGGGGCGGGCCCTCGCCGCGCAGCGCGGCGAAGAACTGCCGAAAGAACGCGTCACCGGCGGCCCCGCCGTAGGTGTGCGACGCGGGCAGGTCGAACTTCTCCTCCCGTCGCGGCTCCTGGCCGGGCGCCGGCGCCGTCTCGACGACCAGCCGCGGCTCGAGGTCCGGCCAGATTATGCGGCCGCGCCGGCCGTGGAAGGCGAGGTAGGAGTCGTAGCCCGCGAGGTTCGCATAGCCCGCCCCGCTGAAGGCGAGCGAGTAGCCGGCGTGGAACGAGCCCACGGCGCCGGACCGGAAGCGCAGGGAGAGGCTCGCCTGGTCCTCGACGTCGATCGCGGCGCCCGAGAGCGTGGCGTAGGTGGCGCCGACCTCGACGATCTCGTCGCCGCCCACGTGGTGCAGCAGGTCGAGACAGTGGCAGCCGAGCCAGGACACGATCCCGCCGCCCGCCTGGTCGCGGCGGAAGAGCCACGAGCCCGGGTCGCGAAACTGCACCTGGGTCGTGAGGAAGCGCGCCTCCAGTGAGAGCAGCGGACCGATCGCGCCGGAGCGAATGTGGTCCCGCGCCGCCACCATGCACGGGTGCAGGCGGCGGGTGTAGAGCACGCTGGCCACCAGCCCGGACCGGTGCGCCGTGTGGTGGAGGTCGAGGATGGCGGAGGAGGCGAGCCCGACGGGTTTCTCCGCCAGCAGGTGCCGGCCCGACTCCAGCACGCGGCGGGAGACGGCGGCCGCCAGGTCCGAGCGCACGCACACGACGGCGAATCGAAGGTCGGGTGCCGCGAGGATCTCCTCGAGGTCGGTCGAGGTGCGTCCCGGCTTGCGGGCGGCGGCGAACTCCGGCGCCTGACGGTGGCCCGGCGCCTCGTCCCAGCGGTCGATCGCGGTCACCTCCGGCAGCTGCTCCAGCGTCGCGAGCAGGAGGGCGGAGTGCGGATGAATCCGGCCGAGGAGGGCGGCGCGCATGGGCGGTCAGGCGGACTCGAGGGCGGCGAACACCGCCGGGTCGTCGTACGCCAGGGCCTCGATCGCCTGGTCGACGTAGCCGGGGCCGCGCCCGCCGACCAGCACCGAGGTCACGCCGGGTTGGTGGAGCGCCCAGGCCAGCGCGAGCCGGGGCATGGGCACGCCGGCCGACCGCGACAGCTCCTCAAGGCGGGCCAGACGGCGCTCGGCGACCGATTGGAAATAGACCTGCTGGTGGCCGGGCGCGACGTCGAAGCGCGAGCCGGGTACCACGCCGCCCCGGTGCTTGCCGGTCAGGAAGCCGCCGCCGAGCGGGCTGTAGGTGACGATCGCGAGGCCCGCCTCCGCGCAAACCCGGCGCACCGCCTCGTCGACGTCGCGCACCGCGACGTTCTGGTTGTTCTGCAGCACCCGGCAGGGGGTGAGCCCGAGCTCGCGCTGGCGCGCCAGCAGGCGCGCGAGCTGCTCCGCGTTGAAATTGCTGACGCCGAGCGCCCGCACGCGTCCCTGGCGGACCAGGCCGTCGAGGGTCCGGAGCGCCTCGTCGGTCTCGGCCCCGGCGTCCCACTTGTGCAGGTACAGGAGATCGATCTCCTCCCGCCCGAGGCGGGCGGCGCTGGCCGCGACGGCCCCGTCGATCGCCGCCGCGGTGTAGGGCGGGTAGATCTTGGTCGCGACGACGAGCGTGCGGGTATCGGGCCGACGCGAGGCCAGCCAGGCGCCGACGACCTGCTCGGACGCGCCGGCGGTGTAGGTCGCGGCGGTGTCGAACATGGTCACGCCGCGCGCGCGGGCGTGGTCCATGAGCGCGAACGCCGCCTCCTGGCCGGTCTCGCGGGCAAAGGTCGAGCCGCCGAGCGCGATGCGGCTGAACGCCGGGGCGTCTGGGTAAAGTCGGAAGTCGGTCAGCATGGCGGATCAGTGGGCGCTGTAGCCGCCGTCGACGGGCAGGTGCACGCCCGTGACGTACCGCGCGGCGGAGCTCAGCAGGAAGACCACCGGGCCGCCGAGGTCGTCCGGGTCGGCCATGCGCCCCAGGTAGGTGGCGCGCGCGTAGCGTTCGACGAACGTCGGGTGTTGTCCGCTGTAGAAGCCGCCCGGGGCGACGCAGTTGACCCGCACGCCGCGCGGCCCGTAGTGCGCGGCGAAATAGCGGGTGAGGTTGGCGAGGCCGGCCTTGTGGAAGAAGTAGTCGGGCAGCGCGCCCATGTTCAGGCCCTCGTAGAGCGAGAGATCGGGCCCCACGAGGCCCTGGATGGAGCCGATGTTCACGATGCTCCCGGAGCCCCGCCGCGCCATCGCCTCGCCGAACGCGCGCGTGACGGCGAAGACGCCGGTGGCGTTGGTCTTCATCGACGCCTCCCACTCGGCGAGCGGGCCGTCGAGCGTCTTCATCGTCCGCGCCACCGCGTTGTTGACGAGCCCGTCGACCCGGCCGAATTCCGTCAGCACGCCGTCGCGCAGGGCGAGGATCGAGGCCTCGTCGGCCTGGTCAAAGCGCCGGGCGTGGACGGTGTGGCCGCGCGCGCGCTCCTCGGCCGCGACGGCCTCGAGGGCCGCGACGTTGCGCGCCGCGAGGATCAGCGTGGCGCCGGCGGCGGCCAGATGCGCGGCCAGGCCGCGGCCGTAGAGTCCGGCGCCCCCGGTCAGGACGACCACCTGGTCGGCGAGGGAGAAACTCGGGGCGGGGGGCACGGGTGGCTGGCTCATGGCGTGATGGCACGGCCCTCGCTCCAGGAGCGGAGCGCGGCCAGGTTGAAGCGGAGGGTCTGGATGCCCTCCGCGAGGGTGCAGAGCAGGTTCGGCCGGCCCTCGCAGCCGTCGAGGAAGGCGTGGGCCTGCGCGACGTAGAGCTGGTCCCGCTCGGCGACCGGAGCCGCCTGCCAGCGCCAGTCGGTCTCGCCGCGCGGCAGGACGCCCCAGCGCTGGGCGTGAACCTCCACCCGGACCGAGCCCTGCTCGGCGTGGAAATCCCAGCGGGTCTCGTTTGGGGCCTGGAACTGGTTGAGCGCGTAGCTGACGAGCACGCCGCCGTTGCGGGCGTGGGCGTTGACCGTGTCCTCGACCGTGACGCCGTCCAGCACCTGGTGCTCGGCGTCACAGCTCACCCGGGTGGTCGGACCGGCGAACCACTCGACGGCATTGGCGAGGTGGGTGAGCGCATCCTGGATCGCGCCGCCGCCCTGGGCCCGGTCGCGGTAGTAGATCTCGCGGTAGGCGGGGCGGAACTGCGGGAAGTGCTGGCCGGAGGCCACGACGATCTGGCGCAGCGGCCCGAGCGCGCCGGATCGCACGTGCTCGCGGGCGGCCTGCAGGGCGGGCACGAAGTGGAGGACGTAGGCGACGCCGACGAAGCGGCCCGAGGCGCGGTGGGCGGCGACGAGTTCGTCGATGCCGGCCAGGTCGAGCGAGAGGGGCTTCTCAATCAGCGCATGGCGTCCGGCGGCCAGCACCCGCCGGGCCATCGGCACATGGAGCGGCGCCGGCGTGGCGATGACGACGCCGGTGAGGTCCGGCGCCGCGAGCGCGCCCTCCCAGTCGTCGGTGCAGGCGACGCCGTAGCGCTGCGCGATCTGCTCCCGGATGGCCGGGCGGTTGTCGCACGCGATGACGGTGGCGCGGCCGGTGGCAAGGAACGTGCGCACATGGCGCTCGCCGATCGAGCCGCAGCCGATGACCAGGAGACGATGACGCGGCGAGGACATGGGTGGGAAAGGCGGGCTCAGCGCTGCGGCGGGGCGGCGGGCGGAAGCTGCAGCCACGACCATGGCACGAGCCGCAGCCGCAGCCGGGAAAGGTGGCGCAACTGGCCGTTGCTCGCGCAATAGGCGAGGAGTACGCCCTCGTCGGTGAAGTGGATCGCGGTGTAGCAGTACCAGCCGGTCGGATCGTCCTCGAGGACCTGGCGGGTCGGCCAAGTCCGTCCGCCGTCGGTCGAGAAGGCAATCACGAGCGGCGTGCGCTTGCCGGGCGGGTACGGGAATCTCCCGGAATGGTCGTTGTAGACGGCCAGCAGGGTCGAGGAGCCGGGCAGGCGCTTGATCCCGGCGGGTGATTCGGGCGACTTCAGCTCGGTCGCGGCGGGCGGGCTCCAGGTGCGGCCGTCGTCGGTGGACCGGAATCCAAACTGCGACCCCTGGTCGGTGCGCGACCACGAGAACAGCGTGCCATCCGCCAGCTCCACGACGCCGGGCTCCTGCAGCCCCGAGCGACTCACCGCCGGCATGGTCCACCACGTGTCCGCTTCCCGCCAGGTGAGGCCCTCGTCGTCCGAGTAGCACCAGAGGATCAGGGCGCGCGAATCCCACGACTCCTGGGTGTCGGCGGTCCCGGTGGTCCGGTAGAAGCTCAGCGGGAGGATCAGCCGGCCGCTCCGCAGCTGGACGGCGCGGTCGTTGTTCAGCTCGAAGTAGCCCGGGGCGTGGCCGACCGGGATGGCCGGGCCCCAGGACCGGCCGTCGTCGCGCGACAGGCGCAGGAACGGGTGGCACTCGAGCCATTTGTTCTTCTTGGCGAGGTAGAACAGGGCCAGCGAGCCGCTGCGCAGGCGAAGGAGCGACACGCTCATCAGGTTCTGGTTGTCGCCGGTGGGCACGACGATCCGCGGCTGGCTCCACGTGCGGCCGTGGTCGTCGGAGTGAATCTCCGCGATGGCCGACGGGCTGGAATCGTCGCCGCCGCCGTTGAACTGGGAGTAGCAGAAGATGATCCGGCCGGAGGCCAGCGTGGCGAACGAGCCCTCGGAACTCCGCGGGTGCTCGGCCGTGGGCTCGAGGTCCCAGGGCGACGGCAGCGCCGGGCCGGCCGCGGCCAGCGGGCCGGCCGGGAGGGCCAGCACGAGGGTGAGGACCATCCAGCGGGGGAGTCTATTCACGGTAATGGACCTGGAGAATGAGATGGGCCGCGCCGATGCGGGTGTCACTCCCGGAGGCGTCAAGCAGGCCGGCCGCCCGGGGCAGGTCGGAGGCCGTGGCGGAGGCCAGAAGGCCATTCGCGGCCTCGAAGCGCGCCTCGACCGTGCCGCTCACTTGGATCTGCTCGAGCCGCGTCCGCCACGCGGCGAGGCGGGCGGGATCGGCGCCGAGCGCAAAGGCCGCGCTCACGAGATACGGCTGGGCGTCGGTGCCGTCCGGCTCGCGGTCGGCGGCGCGGGCAAGGGCCTGCAGCGCGGCCGGGTCGCGGTGGCCCGCGAGGCGCAGCGCATACGCCGCCTGCAACCGCACCCGCGGCTCGGCGTGGCGCAGCAGCTGGACCAGGCGCTCCCAGGCGCCGGGTTCGCCGGACTGGGCCAGCGCCCACAGCGGCATGACCACGCCGGTGGGTGCGTTTTCCGCGGCGGCCTGCCGGGCCCGTTCCCGGACGGCGCCGGTGAGCGGGCGGTGCAGCTTGCCGAGGGTCTCGACGGCCTGCGACCGGTCCGGCGCCGACGCGTCGAGGTAGATCTTCTCCACCTCGGCCACGGCGGCGGCGCGCTCGGCGGCGGTCGGGGCGGTGTTGGCGAGCACGCGCCAGACCCCGACCCGGTAGGGCAGCGCGTTCACGCGCGGCCGCAGCGCGAGGAAGCGCTCGCGGATGGCCCGGGCCTCGCCGCCGGAAACCAGCGCCTCGGCGGCGTGGATCTTCACCCACGTCTCGTCGTGGTCGAGGATGTCGTTCAGCACCGCGCGCGCGCGGGTGACGGCCGCATCGTCCGGCGCCAGAAGCCAGGGGAGGCGGACGCGGCGGATCACGAGGTGGGCCGGCGCGCCCGGGTCGATGCCGTAGGCCATGTAGGCGAGGAGCACCGCGTCGTCGACGAAGTGGATGGCCGTGTAGCAGTAGTCGCGGCGCGGGTCGCGTTCGAGGACCTTGCGGACCTGCCACGTCGCGCCGCCGTCGACGGAGGTCGCGGCCACGAGCGGCGTGCGGCCCCGGTAGGCGTTGGGCGCATGGGTGAACGGAAACTGCCCCGAGTGGTCGTTGTAGACGGCCAGCAGGGTGGCGGAGCCCGGCACGCGCTTGATGCTGGCGGGCGACGCGGGCGAGTTCAGGCCGGACGGCGCGGGGGGCGACCAGGTCAGGCCGCCGTCGGCGGAGCGGAACTCAAATTGGCAGCCCTGGTCGGTCCGGGCCCACGCGTAGAGGCGGCCGTCCGCGAGCTCGACGGCGCCGGGCTCCTGCAGCCCGGTCTGGGTCGCGGCCGGCAGCGTCCACCACGTCGGCGATTCCTGCCACGTGCGACCCCCGTCGTCGGAGTAGAGCCAGAGCGCGATGGCGCGCAGGTCGGAGCCCTCGGTGCCGTCGTCGCGGGCCTTGAGGGTCCGGTGGTAGCCCAGCGGCGCGATCAGGCGGCCGCGGGCGGTCTGGATGACGCGGTCGTTGTTGAGCACGTAGTAGCCGGGGGCGGCGAGGATGCGCCGCGGGGCGGTCCAGGTGGCGCCGTCGTCGGCGGAGAGGCGCAGGTACGGCTGGCACTCGAGCGTTCCCCGCTTGATGAGCGAGAACAGCGCCAGTTCGCCGGAAGCGAGGCGCAGCAGCGAGGCGCTCATCTCCATCGTCCCGGGCTCGGGCGTGAAGAGCTCGCGCGGCGCGGACCAGGTGCGCCCGCCGTCGTCGGACGTCACGGCGGCCAGCCGGCATGGGCTGAAGTCGTCGGCGCCGCCGGCAAACTGGGAGTAGCAGAACAGGATCCGGCCCGAACGCAGGGTAGCGAAGCCGCCCTCGGAGTTGCGCGGATGCCCGGGGGTGGCGGCCAGGTTCAGCGTCACGGCGGAATCCGGCTCGGCGGCGTGCAGCGCCGCCGCGGCCAGGATGGCCGCCACCCACCGGGCGCGGGGCAAGAGGCGCCGGGTCATGTCAGGACCGCGGGAGGGTCAGCGCGGAGAACGGCACCCGCCGCAGGCGGAGGCGGGACAGGTGGCCGATCTGGTCGTTGCCGGCGACGTAGGCGAGCAGGACGGCGTCGTCGGTGAAGTGGATCGCGGTGTAGCAGTACCAGCCGGCGAGGTCGTCCTCGATCACCTGCGAGGGGCCCCAGGACTGGGCGCCGTCGGTCGAGAACGCGATCACGAGCGGGGCCCGGCGGTTGGCGCCGGCCGGCTTCGGCACGCGGCCGGAGTGGTCGTTGAAGACGGCGAGCAGCGCCGGCGAGCCGGGCAGCCGCTTGATGCTGGCCGGGGAATTGGGCGAGTGCAGGTCGGTGGGATAGGGCGCGCTCCAGGTCGTGCCGTTGTCCCGGGAGCGGGTGGCCCACTGGACGCCGACGTCCGTGCGCGACCAGCCGAAGAGGGAGCCGTCGGCGAGCTGGACGACGCCGGGCTCCTGCAGGCCGGAGCCGCTCGGGACCGGGAGGCCCCACCAGGTCGGCGACTCGTGCCACGTCGCGCCCTCGTCGTCGGAGTACAGCCAGACATCGATCGCATGGGAGTCCCACGAGGACTGGTCGTCGACGGTGCCGCGGCTCCGGTGGAAGCCGAGCGGCACGATCAGGCGGCCGCTCGCGGTCTGGATGACGCGGTCGTTGTTGAGCACGAAATAGCCGGGGGCCTCGGTGATCGGCCGGGGCTCGCTCCAGGTGGCGCCCTCGTCGGCGGAGACGGACATGAGCGGGTGGCAGTCGAGCCACTTGGTGCGCTTGACGCAGTGGAAGCGGGCGAGCTTCCCGGAGGCGAGGCGCAGCAGGGAGACGCTCATGATGTTCTGGTACGAGCCGGTCGGGATGACGACGCGGGGCTGGCTCCAGGTGCGGCCCTGGTCGTCCGAGTAGATCTCGGCGATGGCGGACGGGCTGTGATCCTCCTGGCCGCCGGTGAACTGGGAAAAATCGAAGAGGATGCGGCCGGACCGGAGGGTGACGAAGGCGCCCTCGGTGCTGCGCGGGTGCTCCGGCGTGGGATCGAGGTCGTGCGGGGCGGGCAGGTTCGGGGCGGCGGCGAGGCGGCCGGCCAGACCGGACAGTGCAAGGGCCAGCGCGGCGAGGCGGCCGGCGCGCCGGAGGGCGAGGCGGGGAATCATGGCGCCAGCCTGACGACCCGGCGGGCGCGGCAAAAGGGTGGACAGGATATCAAAAAAACTTACATGTTCCCGACCCGTGAAATCGCCCCCTAACGCCGTCGCCGAGTTTCGGCGCGCCAGTGTCGCCGAGCAGGCGGCGTCGGCGCTGCGGGACTCGATCCGCCAGGGGGCGTGGTCGGACCTGCTGCCGGGCGAGCACGAGCTGGCGCGGCGGCTCAACATCAGCCGCCCGACCGTGCGCGCGGCGCTGGCCCAGCTGGCCGAGGCCGGCCTGGTGAAGATCCAGAAGGGCTGCCGGACGCGCCTCTGCGAGCCGCGGCGCAAGGGGGCGGGCGAGGCCCCGCCCACGGTCTGCCTGATCGTGCCGTCGCCGCGCGAGTCGATGAACGTGAACGGCCATCCGCTCCTGATGGAAATGCGGGCGCAGTTCGCGGTGCAGGGCATCGGCTGGGAGGAGGTGTTCGACCGCACGCTGGCGGGACGCGAGCCCGAGGCCCGGCTCGCGACCATCGTGCGGGGGCGGCGCCACGTGTGCTGGCTGCTGATCGGCGCGTCGGCGGCGATCCAGCGCTGGTTCCAGGCGGCGCGGGTGCCGACGCTCGTGCTCGGGTCCTGTCACGCGGGTGTCGAGCTGCCGTCCGTCGACGTGAACTACTATGCGATCGGCTGGCACGCGGCGGGCTGCCTGTCGCGGCAGGGGCACCGGACCGTGGCGCTCGTGCTGCCGCACCGCCTGCTGGCCGGCGACATGGAGTGCGTGCGGGGCCTGACTGAGTACGGACGGCGCCTGGGCAAGGAGATCGCGCCCGTGGAGCTCAGCGCCGTGCCGAGCCGGACCGCGTTCTTCGCCTCGCTCGACCGGCTGCTGGCCCGGCCGCAGCCGCCGACCGCGATCTTCTGCATTCACGTCCCGGAGATGCTGGCCGTGCTGGTGCACGTGCTGCGGTCCGGGCGGCGCGTGCCGAAGGATCTCTCGCTGATGTGCCGCGAGACGCGGCCGTCGGTCGACCAGGGCCTGCCCGAGATCACGCGGTACCGGAGTCCGGTGCTCAAGCAGGCCCGGCAGGCCGTGCGCATGGCGCAGAGCATGCTCGCCGGCCACCACGTGCCGACGAAGCCGCACCGGATCATGCCCGCCTTCGTGCCGGGCGAGACGCTCGCGCGGAACCCGGCGCGAACCTAGCGCCCGGGGGTGGCCGGCAGGGCGTCGGCGCCGCCGGTCAGCCAGCCGAGGGAGAAGCGCGCGAAGGTGATGCGCTCGTACGGCTCGCGCTCCCCGCGCTCGTAGAGCGCGCCGACCGACTGGTCGGCCAGCACCGTGAGGCAGGAATACGCCGCCGGCCCGGCGTGCACGAGGCGCGCGACCGGCCACGTCCGCCCCTCGTCATAGCTCAGCCGGACCGTGAAGTGGTCGCGGCTCAGGCTGGCCGGGTTGGCGAACAGCAGCCGGTTGCGGTCGCCGGTCACGGTGTCCGAGAGCACCTGCAGGCTGCCCTGGCAGCGCGGCTCGGGGAGCGCGGGATCCTCGGTGACCTCGCCCCAGGTGGCGCCGCC
>CAZUQB010000012.1:0-24106 GCA_964622405.1 uncultured Opitutaceae bacterium
GCCGCCGCACCGAGCAGAACATGATCACGCAGTCGTGCACCGCCCCGCCCAGCGTGGCGCCGACGAGCATCCAGAGCATGCCGGGCAGGAAGCCGAACTGCGCGGCCAGCACGGGCCCGACCAGCGGGCCGGGCCCCGCGATCGCGGCGAAATGGTGGCCGAACACGACCCAGCGGTTGGTCCGCACGAAATCCTTGCCGTCCTCGTGCACCACCGCCGGCGTCGCGCGCAGTTCGTCCAGCGTGAGCACCTTCGCCATCAGCCAGGCGGAATGAAACCGGTACGCCACCGCGAACACGCACCCCGCGGCGATCACCATCCAGAGGGCGTTGACCGGCTCGCCGCGGTTCCACGCGAGGGCGGCGAGGGAAAGGGTCCCCAGCGCGACGACCGCACCCCAGCCAACGAGTCGGAACCAGGAACGGGGAGACGCGGCAGTGCTCATGGGGCGGAAGACGGAGCTGGGCGTACGATGGTAAAGCCGCGGTCAGGCGCAAGCGCGCCGATGCGGGGAAATGATTGCTCATCCGCACCCCGGGATTGCCTCGCCCCGGCGGTTGTAGCACTCAGGACCCGCCATGCCGCGCCTGCGCCGCATCCTCGTCGTCTTCAAGACCCACCTCGACATCGGCTACACGGACCTCGCGGCGGCCGTCCTCCGGCAGTACTGCACGCGCTTCATCCCCCGCGCCATCGCCACCGCCCGGGAACTCCGCGAGGCCGGCGGCGCCGACCGGTTCATCTGGACCACCGGCTCCTGGCTGCTCACCGAGTACCTCGAGCGCGCCTCGCCAGGCGCACGGCGGGAGATGGAGCGCGCCATCGCCGCCGGCGATCTCGCCTGGCACGCCCTGCCCTTCACGTGGCACTCCGAGCTGCTCGACGCCGGGCTCGTCGACTTCGGCCTGTCCCTCGCCGCGGATCTCGACCGGCGCTTCGGCCGCCGGACCGTCGCCGCCAAGATGACCGACGTGCCCGGTCACACGCGGTCGCTGGTCCCTCATCTCGCCCGGGCCGGCGTGCGGTTCATGCACCTCGGGGTCAATCCCGCCACGCCCGTGCCCGCCACGCCGCCCGTGTTCCGCTGGCGCGCGCCCGACGGGACGGAGGTAATTGTTGCCTACGGCGGCGACTACGGCCGGCCAGTGCAGGTCCGGGGCTGCCCGACCGGCCTGCACTTCGCCCATACCGGGGACAACCACGGGCCCCAGGACGCCGCCGCCGTGCGCGCCACGCTTGCCGCCGTGCGCGCCGCCCATCCGGGCACGGAGGTGACGGCGGGCACACTCGATGATTTCGCCCGGGCCCTGGCCCCGCTGCAGTCGCGCCTGCCGGTCGTGACCGATGAAATCGGCGACACCTGGATTCACGGCGTGGCCAGCGATCCATGGAAGATCGCGCGCTACCGGGCCCTGCTGGAATTCCGGCGCCAGGTGCTCTCCCGTCGGCCGCGGCTGATCTCGACGCCGGCGTTCCGGAGGTTTTCCCGGGAATTGCTGCTCGTGCCGGAACACACGTGGGGGCGCGACACTAAGATCGTAATTCCGAAGCCGACCGGCCCCTGGGTCATCTACACCCCCGGCCGCTGGAAGAAGGCGGAATTTCAGCGCGATCGCCGCCGCGGGCTGTTTCGCGGCCTTGAGGCGTCGTGGCGGGAGCAGCGCCGATATCTCGAGTCCGCGATGGCCGCCTTGCCGACCCGGCCGTGGCGCCAGGCCGCCCAGGCAGCGGTGGCCGCATGCCGACCGATACAACCGGCCCGCGCCGGCCTCGCGCCCGCGGCCGGAAACCGCGTGACGGTCGCGGGTCACGAGCTGCAGTTCGATCAGCGCGGCGCGCTCGTGCGCTGGCGGACCCCGGCGGGACGCGAGCTCGCCGGGCGCGGACACCTGCTTGGTCTGTTCAGCTACCAGATCTTCTCTCCGGCCGACTACGAGCGGTGGTTCCGGACCTACGTCGTCAACCACGCGGCGACGGAGACATGGTCCCGTCCGGACTTCACCAAGTTTGGCTACGAAAAGCTGCGCGGCGTCCGGGCCCGGCGGTGGCACGCCGAGCTGGTGAGCATTGCCGTGCACGCCACGGCCTCAGTCCCGCGAGTCATCCTTCGACTGCGGGGGCCGGCCGAGGCCAACCGTGAGTTTGGGTGTCCGCGGGAGCTGACCATCGAATGGACCCTGCCCGGCGATTTCGCTCCGGCGCGGGTCACGCTGCAGTGGTTCGGCAAGCCGGCGAGCCGGATTCCGGAGGCCGCCTGGTTCTCCTTCCTGCCGCCCGTGCCCGACTCGACGCGGTGGCGGCTCATCAAGCTCGGCGCGCTGGTCGACCCGCGGCGCGTCGTGCCGCGCGGCAATCGGCGAATCCACGCGATCGAACGGGCGGTCCACCCGGCGCTGACGATCGTCAACCGACACGCCCCGGTGGTGGCGCTCGACCGGGCCACGCTGCTGGACTTCCGGCCCGAGCCACCCGACCTGCGGCGCGGGCTGCACTTCAACCTGGTGAACAACGTCTGGGGCACGAACTTCGTGCAGTGGACCGAGGACGACGCGCGATTCGAGTTCGATCTTCACGCCTGACGGCCGGACGGCACTAGAGGCGATAAATCCGCCGCGCGGTGCCGACGGCGATCGCCTCACGCTCGGCCGGGGTGAGCGGCTCGAGCAACGTGGCCGTCGTCTCCAGCCACGGACCCAGACCGAAGGTCAGGTCGCACAGCGGCCAGTCGCTGCCCCACATCATCCGGCCGGGACCGAAGCACTCCAGCAGCCGGTCAAAGCAGGGTCGGACCTGGTCCGTGAGCGGTTTCCGTGGATCGCACAGGCTCGCGAGACCCGAGAACTTGCAGACGACGTTGGGGCGATCCGCCATGAGTCGGACGCCCTCGTGCCAGGCGGACAAGTCTCCGCCGGCAAGATCGGGCACGCCGCCGTGATCGAGGACGAGCACCGTCTCCGGACACCGGCCCGCCAGCTGCGCGGCGGCGCGCAGCAGCCGGGGGCGCAGACAAAGGTCGAACGTGAATCCATGCGCCGACAGCCGGCGGAGGCTGGCGGCGAATTCCGGGGTGGCGCAGAGCCCGTCGGGCATCGTGTGCAGCACCCGGCGCAGGCCGCGGATCCGAGGTTCCTGCGCATGGCGTTCCAGCCGCGCCGCAAAGTCGGCCGCCTCCGGCCACGCGCCGGCGATCACCGCGGCCACCGTCGGGGCCGGACCATTCGGGGTGACCTGCGCGACGAAGTGCGCGGCCTCCGCCTCCTGCTGCGGGGCCGGGACGTCGCCTTCCATGAAGACCAGCGAGCTCACCCGCCCGCCGGGCGCGGTCGCCGCCCGGTAGTCATCGAGCCGGAAACTCCGGTCGAGCACCGGCGAGCCGGCGCACCAGGCATAGGTGAACCGCGCCGGCTCCAGCAGGTGGACGTGGGTATCGATCAGCTCCATGGTGGGCCGCGCCCGGTCCCGCTAGCCCTGCAGGTCGCTCGAGGCGAGCAGGCGCCGCAGTTCCGGCCGGAGCTGGCGCAGTTCGCCGAGATGCGCCGCGGACAGCCGGCCCAGGATCGCCTCGCCGCGCGGGGTCAGCCGGATTTCGAGGCGGCGGCGGTCGGCCGCGGAGGGCGTGCGCGCCACCAGCTTCCGGGCCATCAGGCGGTCGACCAGCCCCACCGCGCTGTGGTGGCGGAGATGGAGCCGCTCGGCGATCTCGCCGACCGAGGCGTGATCGCGGCCGGGAAAGCCCTTGATGGCCAGCAGCGCCTGGTGTTGCTGCGGCGTGAGGCCTTCCGCCGCGGCCGCCTCCTGGCTGAACCGCAGGAAGCCCCGCAGGGCGTAACGCAGCGCGGCCAGCAGCTCGTAGTGCGACTTGGTGAGGCGGGTGGCGGCCATGGCGGGGGACCTCTCCAGCAAGCCCGGCGGCCGGCCGCGGCTCAATCTCATTTGAATTGTATCGTACTACGATATAAATAGGCATCGACCCGCATGACTCCCACCGCTCCCGCCGCCCACCTCGCCGATTTCCGCACCGACCGCCGCGTCCTGGTGCTCTCCGCCCTCGCCGTGCCCATCGGGGCCATCGGGGCCGTCGTGGCAAAGGCGCTGCTGTGGCTGATCGCCGCCATCACCAATGCCGCGTTCTTCCTGCGCCTGTCCGCCGCGCCGGCCGACCCGCAGTTCCACGCGCTCGGGGCGTGGGTGATCGTCGTGCCCGTGCTCGGTTCGCTCGTGATCGGCCTGATGGCACGGTACGGCTCCGAGAAGATCCGCGGCCACGGCATCCCCGAGGCGCTGGAGGCGATCCTGCTCGGGCGCAGCCTGATCAACCCGAAGGTGGCGGTGCTCAAGCCGGTCTCGTCCGCGCTCTCGATCGGCACCGGCGGGCCGTTCGGCGCCGAGGGGCCGATCATCATGACGGGCGGCGCCTTCGGCTCGATCTTCGCCCAGGCATTCCACCTGACGGCGGCCGAGCGGAAGACGCTGCTGGTGGCGGGCGCGGCCGCGGGCATGTCGGCGGTGTTTGCCACGCCGGTGGCGGCGGTGCTGCTGGCGGTGGAACTTTTGCTGTTCGAGTGGAAGCCGCGCAGTTTCATCCCGGTCGCGGTCGCGGCGGTGGTCGCGGCCGTGGTGCGCGCGCCCCTGCTTGGGGCCGGGCCGCTGTTTCCGGTCGCGCCCCACCCCGCCCTGTCCGCCGCCGGGCTCGGGTTTGCGCTGGTGGTCGGGCTGGCCGTGGGACTGGGCTCCGGCGCCCTGACCGCGCTGGTCTACGGGGCGGAGGACCTGTTCGCGAAGCTGCCCATTCACTGGATGTGGTGGCCGGCGCTGGGCGGGCTGGCGGTGGGCGTCGGCGGCTGGCTGGACCCGCGGGTGCTGGGCGTCGGCTACGACACGCTGCACCTCCTCCTCGAGGGCCGCCTGCTGGGGGCGGCGCTGCTGGGGCTCATGGTCGCCAAGGCGTTAGTCTGGGCCATCGCCCTCGGCTCCGGCACCTCGGGCGGCGTCCTCGCCCCGCTGCTGATGATCGGCGGCGCCCTCGGGGCGCTCGTCGGGGCGCATTGCGGGATCGGCGACGCCGGACTGTGGGCCATGGTCGGCATGGCCGGCATGATGGGTGGCACGATGCGTTCGCCGCTCACCGGCATGGTGTTCATTCTTGAGCTGACCCATGACCAGAACGCCCTGCCTGCGCTGCTGATCGGCAGCGTGACGGCCCTGGCCGTCACGGTCCTGCTGCTCAAGCGCTCGATCCTGACCGAGAAACTCGCCCGGCGTGGCCAGCACATTGCGCGGGAGTACAGCGTCGACATCTTCGAGCTGGCCCGCGTGGGGGACGTGATGGATCCCCGTCCGCCGGTGGCGCGGGCGGATCTCACTGTGGAACAGCTCCTCCGTCTCATCGGAGCCGGCGACCCGGCGCTGGCCCGCCGGCAGGGCACGCTGGTCGTCGACTCGGCCGGCCGGCTGGTCGGGGTCGTGACGCGGGGTGACCTGCTGCGCGCCGCGCAGGCGCCGAACGGAGGCCGGCGCAGCCTGGCGGAGATCAGCGCGCAGCCGCCGATCGTCGCCTTTCCCGACGAGACGCTGCACGACGCGCTGGCCCGCCTGCTCGGCCATCGGATCGGCCGGCTGGCGGTGGTGAGCCGGAGCGAGCCGCACCGCGTGGTCGGTTACCTGGGCCGGGCCGACATCCTGGCCGCGCGCGAGCGGCTGCGGCACGAGGAGGAGATCCGCGAGCGCGGTCCCGCGCTGGGGACCGGGTGACACCCGGGTCGACCAGCGCGGCCGGACCCAAGGGACGCGATCAGGTTTGGGCCAGATGCGCCTCGAGCCGGTCCATCGTCCCGCCCCAGCCCTGCTTCATGCTCGCGTGGTTCGAGTCGAAGGCCTGGCGCTCCTCGTCGGTCGGACGGTACGGGAGCCAGCGGAGCGTCAGCGTCGTCTTCCCGCCCGACTCCGTCAGGGTCATGGTCGAATAAGTCTCGAGCGGCCAGACCGGGGCCATCGGGTGCCGGGTGACGCCGCCCTGGGCGTCCGAGAAGGACGAGAGGAAGACGAGCTTCTCGGGCGCCGTGATCTCGATGAACACCCACTTGCCCCAGAGCTCGTTCCCGTCGGCGGAGCGGAGGCAATAGTGGTAGGTTCCGCCGACCTTCAGCTCGAGCTTGCATGTGGGCGTGGTGAACCCCTTCGGCCCGAACCACTGCTGCAGCTGGCTGACCTCGGTCCACGCCTTCCACACGACCTCCCGCGGCGCGTGGTAGACCCGCGTGGCCACGAACTCCTTCGGCGCGGTCATCGTCGGCAACTGCTCGGCCAGGCGGGCGAGCGTCTGCTTGCCGCCCTCGATCGCGCCGAACTCCTTCACGACAAAATCGCGGTCCTCCGGCGTGCGGAACACGAGGCGGCCGGTGAGCCGGGTCTGGTTCGCGCCGACCTCCTCAAACGTCCAGATCGCGTCGAACGACGCGCCCGGGCCGTCCTCGCGGCCGCCGCCATGCGAGTAGGCGATGCGCCGGAGCGGGACGATCTCCCGGAAAATGCTCTTGTTCGGATAATTCGCGCCGTCGGGCCCGCGCATGACGTGCTTCCACACGCCGCCCACGCGGAAATCCATCTTCTCGATCGTGGTCGTGAAGCCCTGCGGGCCCCACCAGTTCACGACATGCTTGGGGTTGGTCCACGCCTCCCACACGAGTTCGCGCGGGGCGTCGTAGACGCGGGAGAGGACGATTTCACGGTCGGGGTTCGGGGTCGGTTCAGTTTTCTGGGACATGGCGATGCAGTGGGTTGAAATGGGCGAGATGCTGCTCGAGCCGGTCGAAATTCTCCTCGTTGGCCGCCGAGATCACCGCGCGGCAGCGGCCGCACTCGGCGGCGGAGGCGAAGGTAAGGCGCCAGACCAGCCGGGTCCCGCCGGGTTCCCCGGCAAAGGTCATGGCCATCACAAAGTCGTGCACCGGGTCGAGGTGCCGCAGGACGATTGCCTCGGCGGGGCGCACCGTGAGGAACTCGCTCTCGTTCTCGAACCGCCGGCCGTCGGGGCCGCACAGCGTGAGGCGCCAGCGGCCGCCGGGCCGCAGGTCGAAGCCGTGGATCGTGGCCGTGAAACCGCGCGGGCCCCACCACTCCGCCAGCCGCGCCGGGTCGGCGAAGGCCGCGTACACCTCCGGTCGCGCCGCGGGCACCAGGCGCGAACTCACGATCTCCCGGCCCGGATCTAGGTCAGCGGCCACGGCGTCCCCTCCTGGCGGCCGGTTTTGCCGCCGCCGGCTTGGCCTGGAGCTCCGCGAGGTACGCCCCCAGCCGGTCGAGGCTCTCCTCCCAGCACCGGCGATACTGCTCGAGCCAGTCGACCGCGTCCTTGAGCGGGGTGGCCTGCAGCTGGCAGGGACGCCACTGGGCGTTCCGGCCGCGCGCGATCAGGCCGCTCTGCTCCAGCACCCGCAGGTGCTTCGAGATCGCCGGCAGGCTCATGTCGTGCGGCGCGGCGAGCTCGGTGACGGAACGCTCGCCCTCGCTCAGGCGCGCGAGGATCGCCCGCCGGGTCGGGTCGGCCAGGGCTGCGAAGGTGCGGCTGAGACGGTCGGGGGACATCGGCGTTTTGTATTTAACCACTTGGTTAAGTACAAAACGCGGCAGGTCAAGCGGCGATGGCGGAATTCTTGGGCCGCCGGGAAGGCAGCGGGGTCAGCCGGCGGCGACGTCGCCAGACTGGCCGGTCGAGCCGGTGCGGACGCGATCCCGGTAGGACGACGTCGACTCGCCGACGATCCGGCGGAACACGCGGTTGAACTGGGAGAGCGACTGGAATCCGACCTCGTAGGCCGCCTCGCTCGCGCGCAGGTGGGGATTGAGCAGGAGGTTCTTCACCTTCTCGATCCGGACGCGTGCGAGGTAGTCGGTGAACGTCATGCCCGTGGCCTTCTTGAACATCTTGCAGAAGTAGAACGCGCTCATGTTCACGGACTGGGCCACGCTCGTGAGCGTGAGCTCCTCGCTGTGGCGCTCGGCGATCAGCGTGCGGGCGCGGGCGATGGCCGGCGCCTCGGCGGCCGAGGTCTGCACCATGAGCTGGTTGCTCAGCGTCGAGAGATGCTGCGCGAAGATCGTCAGGAGCCGCAGCATCGCCTCGTACTGCTTCCGCGTGACGACCCGGGTCTGGAAATACGCCGCCTCGAGCTGCCGCTGGTCGATCTCCGCGCCCCATTTCACCAGCTGGCGCGCCGCGCGCCGGAAACGGGCCGGCGACGGGCGGTCCACGAGCACCTGCCCGGTCTGGAGGAACGCGATGAGGTTTTCCCCCACCCGCACCGGCACCGCGGAGTCGCACAGGCCGGCGAAACACCTGAGCGAGCGGGGCCGCAGTCGCGCCCGGGTCTCGACCGAGCGCTGGAACTGCAGGCACGCGGCGCAGGAGCGGTTGGACCGCGTGACCAGCGCGCAGAACGGGCTCTCCTTCGGGTCGCCGCGGTGCGGCAGGTCAAACGACTCGATCGGCCGCAGCGCGATGGGCAGCCCCGTGGTGTCACGGAACGCCCGCTCGTAGTCCCGCACCACCTGGGACCGCCGGAGCTGTCCCACCAAAAGCCGGCTCTGCTGCGCGGAGACGCTGGACGGCATGGTGGGACAGGTGGCGCCGGTTCCGTCCAGGTCAGCCCGCGAGCGAGAAGTGGCGGATCTGGTTCAGCTCCCGCCGCAGCTCGGCCTGGAAGTCGGGATGCGCGATCGAGATCAGCGCCTCGCCGCGCTCCCGCAGGGTCTTGCCGTGGAGGTTGACCGCGCCGTACTCCGTCGCGACCCAGTGCACGTGGCCGCGGGTGGTGACCACGCCGGCGCCCGGGTTGAGCTGCATCACGATGCGCGAGACCTTGCCGCCGGCGGCGCGCGAGGGCAGCGCGATGATGGGCTTGCCGCCGCGCGAGAGGGCCGCGCCGCGGATGAAGTCCATCTGGCCGCCGATGCCGGAGAACACCTCGTAGCCGATCGAGTCGGCGCAGACCTGGCCGCTGAGGTCGATCTGGATGGCCGAGTTGATCGCGACGACCTTCGGGTTCTTCCGGATGACGGCGGTGTCGTTGGTCCAGTCGCAGGGGTAGAACGCCACCTGCGGGTTGTCGTTCACGAAGTCGAACAGCCGGCGGGTGCCGTTGATGAAGCTCGTGATGATGCGGTCCTGGCCGACGGCCTTCAGCCGGTTGGTCACGGCGCCGGCCTCGACGAGGTCGACGACGCGGTCGGAGAACATCTCCGAGTGGATGCCGAGGTCGTGCTTGTTCTTGAGGCGGGCGAGGACGGCGTCCGGGATGCCGCCGATGCCCATCTGGAGGGTGGAGCCGTCCTCGACGAGGTCGGCGATGAGCTCGCCGATGCGGGCCTCGACGGGTGACTCGGGGCCGCTCCGGTGCTCGACCAGGGGGCGGTCGGTGGCCACGAACGCATGAATCCGGCTGAGGGGCACGAGATTGTTGCCGTGGGTGCGGGGCATCTGGGCGTTGATCTCGGCGATGACCACCCGGGCGGCGTCGACGGCGGCGTGGGCGGCGTCGCAGGACGTGCCCAGGGAGCAGAACCCGTGGGCGTCAGGCGGCGACACCTGGATCAGGGCGGCGTCCAGCGGCACGGCGCGGGAGGCGAACAGGCCGGGGATATCCGAGAGGAAGATGGGCACGAAGTCCGCCCGGCCGTCGGCGATGGGCCGGCGCAGGGGGGCGCCGGTGAACAGCGACACCGAGCGGAATTCCCGCTCCCGGCCGGCCTCCGCAAACGGCGCCGGGCCCGCGGTATGCAGGTGATACAGCCGCACGTCCGCCAGGTCGCGGCGGGCGCAGAGCGCATCGATCAGGGGAGCCGGCGTAGCGCAGGCGCCATGGATGAAGACGTTGGTGCCGCTGCGCACGGCGGCGACAGCGTCGGCGGCGGAGACCGCACGGGATTTCCAGTCGGTTTTCATGGCAAAAAAGTCACCCGCCAACCTGACCCAAGGACCCCGGCGAGACAAAGCCAGAAGCTGCGCAAGGGCTTCGAATTCATCTGCATTTCTTGCGTCGGGACCCGCCCGGCCGTCCGTCGCAGGGCGACCGGACCACAAGATATGCGCAGTCCCTGCCAAATCGAGCGGAGCCGCCGGGAGGCCCGCCTGCTACAGTCTGGCCGAACCTTACCACCCGACCTTCCACCCTAACCCACTCTTTCCCATGGACCTCCTTCCCCTCGCCATCGCCGCCAGCGCCTGCCTCCTCTTTTCCCTGGGGGTCTTCTTCCTGCGGGACCGCCTGCAGGCCGGCCGGACCCCCGCCCGCACGACGGGGAATGAACTTCCGCTCGACCGCGCGCCCTGACTAGGGTTGGCGGCTCCCGCCGCCGAAATCGTGCCGAACCTGCTGCGCGGGGTTGAAATCCCGCCCGCGGCCTGAACCTTATTCGTCCGTGATCAACGTCGACCTCGACCTCGTCCGCAAGTACGACATCTCCGCCCCCCGGTACACCTCCTACCCGACCGCGGTGGAGTTCCGGGATTTTCCCACCCCCGAGCCCCTGCTGGGTCACCTCGACGGGACCAACCGGGACGGGTCCGTGCCGCTCTCGCTCTACTTCCACCTGCCGTTCTGCGAGACCCTCTGCTGGTTCTGCGGCTGCACGACGGTCATCACCCTGAACCACAAGTCGTCCGACACCTACCTCGACTACCTCGAGAAGGAGGTCGCCCTGCTCGCCCCCAAGGTTCACCGCGACCGGAAGGTCGTCCAGCTCCACTACGGCGGCGGCACCCCCACCTTCTTCCAAGCGCCCGAGCTGGCCCGGCTCGCGAAGCTGATCCGGAGCAATTTCACCCTGGCCCCGGACGCCGAGCTGAGCGTCGAGGTCGATCCCCGCCGCCTGGCGCGGGAACAGGTCGTGGCCCTCCGCGAGAGCGGCTTCAACCGCGCCTCGCTGGGCGTGCAGGACTTCAACCCGCAGGTCCAGAAGGCCGTGCACCGCATCCAGCCGCGGGCCATGACGGAGCAGGCGATCAGCTGGCTGCGCTCCGAGGGGTTCACGTCCATCAACCTCGACCTGATCTACGGCCTGCCCTACCAGACGGTGGAGAGCTTCGCCGACACGCTGGAGCAGGTCCTCGAGCTCAATCCCGACCGCCTGGCGGTCTTCAGCTACGCGCACGTGCCGTGGATGAAGCCGGCCCAGAAGAACCTCGAGCGCGAGGCGGCGCTGCCCACGCCGGACACGAAGCTCGCGATGCTGAAGCTGATCACCGAGACGCTCACCAGCCGCGGCTACGTGTACGTGGGCATGGACCACTTCGCCAAGGAGACCGACGAGCTGGCGGTGGCGCAGGCCGCGCGCACCCTGCAGCGGAATTTCCAGGGCTACAGCACCCGGGCCGGCGCCGAGATCCTGGCGTTCGGCATCTCGGCCATCTCCCAGACGCCCCACAGCTACCGGCAGAACCACAAGACGCTCGACCCGTATTACGCCGCCCTCGACCGCGGCGAGGTGCCCGCCACCCGGGGCCGCGAGCTGTCCGAGGAGGACGCCCGCCGCCGCGAGATCATCATGCGCGTGATGTGCCACCTCCAGCTGGACTACGCCGCGCTGTCGCGGGAGTTCGGCTTCGACTTCGCCGCGCGCTACGCCACCGAGCTCGCCCGGCTCCAGCCGCTCGCGGACGACGGCCTCGTGCAGGTCTCCGCCGGCGGCGTCCGCGTGACCGAGCTCGGCCGCCTGTTTCTCCGCAACATCGCCGTCTGCTTCGACGCCTACTACGCGCCGGAGGCGAAGCGCCACTCGCGCACCGTCTAGACCGGCGGCGTTGGGGAGCCCGTCATGGCCTCACCCAGCTCCTCCCTTCCCCTCGCGGTCATCGGCGCCGGCATCACCGGCCTCACCGCCGCGTGGCAACTCCAGCGGGCCGGCCGGCCGGTCGTGGTCTTCGAGACCGCCGCCGGGCCGGGCGGGGTCGTCGCCTCGACCCGCGACGGCGAGTGGCTCTGGGAATCGGGGCCCAACACCATGCTCGAGGGCACCGCGGAGGTCGCGGCCTTCGTCGACGCGGTCGGCCTCGGCGGCCGGCGGATCTACGCCGGCGAGCAGGCGAAGAACCGCTACATCGTCCGCGACGGCCGCCTGGTGGCGATGCCGACCTCGCCAGTCGGGTTCGTGACCACCCGGATGTTCTCCCTCGGCGCCAAGCTCGGCCTGCTCGGCGAACCGTGGCGCCCGCGCTCGCCCGCCGACGGCGAGGAGAGCGTGGCCGACTTCGTCGTGCGCCGCCTTGGCCAGGAGTTTCTCGACTACGCCGTGAATCCGTTCGTCGGCGGCGTCTACGCGGGTGACCCGCGGCGCCTGTCGGTGCGGCACGGCTTCCCCAAGCTCTTCAAGCTCGAGCAGGAGCACGGCTCCCTGATCCGCGGCGCGCTCAAGCGCCGCAACACCAGCGGCGGGCCCAAGGGCCGGATCTTCTCGTTCCCCGGCGGACTGGTGGAGCTGCCCCGCGCCCTCGCGACTTCGCTCGGCCGCTCCGTCCGCTTCGGCACCCGTGTCACCACCGTCCGCCGCGCCGGCGACGTCTGGGAGATCGAGTCCTCCGCCGGCGGTCCGGTGCAGACCGAGCGGTTCGCCGGCGTGCTCTGCGCCCTGCCGGCCGACGCGCTCGCCGCGGTGAAGTTCGAGCAGGTGCCCGGCGCCGAGCGCCTGGGCGAACTCCGGGAGATCGAGCACCCGGCGGTGACATCGGTCTTCACGGGCCACCGCCGCGCGGACATCGCGCATCCTTTGGACGGCTTCGGCCTGCTGATGCCGGAGGTCGAGCGCCGCCGCGTGCTGGGCGTGCTGTTCTCGAGCTCGCTCTTCCCGGGCCGCGCGCCCGAGGGTCACGCCGCGCTCACGACCTTCGTCGGCGGCGTGCGGGCGCCGCAGCTGGCCCAGCTCGACGACCAGGCAATCCTGCGGCTCGTCCGCGAGGAGCTGGCGGACCTGCTCGGCGTGCGCGGCGAGCCCGCGTACGTGCACATCCAGCGCTGGCCGCGGGCGATCCCGCAGTACACGCTCGGCTACGGGCGGTTCAAACAGATCTTCACCGACCTCGAGCAGGGCTCGCCCGGCCTCCATTTCGGCGGCAACGCCCGCGACGGCATCTCCCTCGCCAACTGCATCGAGTCCGGCCGCCGGCTGGCGATGGCCGCCACGGGTGGCGGCAGCTGAAGGCTGAGGGTTGAAAGTTGAAAGTTGAAGGCGGTCGCCGCGACCGGCGCACCGGCATCCGGCCTTTCAACTTTCAACCTTCAACTTTCAACGCGCGTCGCGCGCCTCAAGCGCGCCTCTAGCGCGCCGCGCCGAAGCTGCGCCACTTGGCGAGCGGAAGCGTGCCGACCAGGATGAAGGCGACCTGCGAGGCCACGAAGGCGATCAGCCACCAGAACGCCGCGTCCATGAAGCCGTAGCTGTGGAGGCCGACGCCGAGCATGTTCACGCCGAACCAGCTCCAGGCGGTGACGATGTTGCCCATGATCGCGAGGTTCATCAGGCCGCGCTGCCGCACCATGCCGCCCCAGCGCGCATGCAGGATGAGCGCGTTCCAAAGGACGATGATCAGCGCCCCGTTCTCCTTCGGGTCCCAGCCCCAGAAGCGGCCCCATGACTGGTCCGCCCAGATGCCGCCCAGCACGGTCCCGACGAAGCTGAAGAGCGTCGCGAAGCACACGATGCCATAGACCATGCGGGTCAGCGCATCGGCCGTGTCCTTGTCGAGCGTCCGGGTGAACACGCCCCGGACGACGTAGATCAGCGCCAGGAACCCGGCGAGGAAGGTCGCGGCGTAGCCGACCGTCACGGTCACCACGTGCGTCGCGAGCCAGAAGTTCGAGTCGAGCACCGCCCGCATCATCTCCAGCGTGTCGCCGCCCAGCGCGAGGTGATGGGCGATCAGGAGCGTGCTGAAGCCGACCACGCCGGCCGTGACGCTGCCGATGGCGTTGCGGTAGAGCCACTCGAGGACGAGGCAGAGCGCGACCGCCACCCAGCCGACGAAGAGCGCGGACGAGTAGAGGTTGGTCACCGGCGGACGACCCTCGAGCCACATGCGGACGCCGATGCCCGCGGTCGACAGCAGGAAGGCGATCACGACCAGGCCGAAGGCGAGGCGGCCGAGCTCCTGCGGCCACACCAGCCACGAGAACACGGCCAGCAGGAACGCGAGCACGTAGATCATCATGGCATTGTAGAAGGGCTCGGAGGAGTTGAACCGCGCCTCGACGTCGCACTTGGTCATGATGCCCGGGATCTCGCGGTCGAGCCCAGCCCGGTATTCCCGCACAAGGGAGTTAAACGTCGCCGGCTGGTAGCCGCGCCAGGCGAGGCCGAGGCCGACATACGTGCCGATCGCCGGGTTGAGCTGGCCCGCCTGCACGCTTGCCTGCAGGGCCGCGCCGGCATTATGCCAGCCGCGCGAGTCGGCCTTGCCGGTCACGGGCGGAATCGGGAGCAGGTAGCCGACCTGCTCCATCGTCGCGAACGAGTCGGTCAGCTCCAGCAGCGCCTTGGCGGCCGCGGCATCCGACGGCTGCCCGGCCTGCCGGGCGCGGGCTGCGGCGACGCCGGCGGACACCACCGCGTCGAACCGGCCCAGCTGCTCCAGGAAATTCGGCACGCCCGGGGCGACGAGGCTGCCCTGCAGCCGCTGGTAGAGGATCACGCTGTCGCGCAGCTGGAGCACCGCGCGCTGGAAGGGCGTGCGCACCGGCTGCTCGACCTCCTCGGCCAGCCGCGACTGGCGCGCGAGCTCCGCGAGGTTCTTCGAGATCTGGACGTAGGTGAAGCGCTTCTTCGCCACGCCGTCCTCGGGCGTGAGGTTGAGCAGCGCGAGGACATCGGGATGGACGATCTCGAACGTCGGGTAGGAGTCGGCCACGTCCGGCTTGAACAGCATGTCGAGCAGCCACTCGGACGGCGTGACGGTCCGGCCGTCGGTGGTCGTGACGCGCTGGCGGCCCTGCAGCACCAGCAGCGAGGTGCGGGCGACGGTGTCGAGCGGCTTGATGCGGCCGTTCACGAGGGTCGGCAGCCGGCTGAAGGTCGCGAGGTCGTACTCGCTCTTGTACCGCGGCGGCAGCAGCGTGGCTACAACCAGCAGGGCGGCGAGGGCGAGGAGCGCGGGAGGAAGAAAACGTTTCATGGGACGGAGGGGTTCAGGGCTCAGGCCGCGGCGCGGCGCTTGGTGATGAAACCGACGAGGTGGATGCCGAACTGGAGCAGCAGGCCGAAGGTGATGACGCCGCACGCGATGTACGGGATGAGCCAGCTCGGGTTGCGCACGACCTGGAGGACGGTCGTGGTGTCGTTGTTCTCGAAGCCGGCCTGGTAGAACGTGAGGCCCGCGTAGCGCAGCGGGTTGTTCATGTAGATCAGGACCTCGCGGTCATCCTTGCCGTCCGGCGTGGTGAGGCGGATGCGGCTCGAGAAATTCTTCGGGATCTCCGTGCCGGCGTAGCGGTCGTGGCTGAACTTCAGCAGCGTGAGCGAGTACGGCTTGTAGTGCCGGGCAAACCGCAGCGCCATCTTCCACGTGCGGCCGGCGGCGCTGAACGTCTGCGGGTCCTCCAGCGCGACGGACACCAGCCAGGTGCCGAGCGAGCCCTCGGGCCCGACCAGCTCGACGTAGGCGCTCGGGATGTTGCGCTCGTTTTCCTTGTAGGTGAGCGGGCGCTGGGTCGCGACGACCTGCGTGCCCGCGCCCTGCGAGACCGCCACGGGATTCTCGGCGCCCATCGCCGGCGCGCGCATGCCGAGCATCGAGTTCGGGAAGAACGCCTTCACCTCGACCCGGAACGGCAGCTTCGGGTGCTGGATGGTCTCGAGGCGCGAGAGCGGCTTCTCCGGGATGGCCACGACCTCGTCAAACTTCGGGTCGGTGGTGTCGGTGATCGCGAGCTCGATGTTCCGGTAGCTTTCCGAGTAGTTCTTGGTCTGCCCCTGGTCGAGGCGCAGGTGATACTCGTCCTGCATCAGCCCGGTGAGCAGCTCGCCGATGAGCAGGAGGATCAGGCCGGCGTGCGCGAGCCAGATGCCGACCTTCCGCCACTCCCACTTGAACCGGTAGAAGTGCGCGCCCAGCAGGTTGAGCAGCAGCAGGCCGCCGATGGTGTAGCCGCCCGGAAAGACGGCGACCGACGCGTTGCCGACCTTCCAGAAGACGACGAACGTCTTGAAATACTTCTCCTGCACGGCCCAGACGCCGAGGTTCACCTGGTCCAGCGTCGCGACGAGCACCAGGATGATGGAGAGGACAAGCAACACCACGGTCAGCTTGAGCGAGACCACGAGGTCGCGGAGATCCTTGAGCGTGTTGAGCATGGCGGTCAGGGGGCTGAAAGGGTTTGGAGGAAGGCCTCGAAGGCCGGTTTTTCCTTCGCCACCAGGTCGACGGGACCGGTGAGCTTGAAGAACCAGGTCGCGCCGCCGTACGGGACGATGGCGCCGAGCATCCGCACCGGCTTGTCCGCCGCGCCGCCGGTGTAATCGGCGACGGTGACATTCAGGCCGTGCACCGCGAGGCGCGTCACGGTGCCTTCCACGTCGCCCGCCGCCAGCTGCGGCAACTGGAGCTGGTTGCGCCAGCGGTTGAGGTTGGCGAGTTCGCCGCCGACATCGCCGGGGAAGGCGGTGACCGAGAGGTCGCCGGCCGCGCCCGCGGCATTGGGCACCGCGTAGGTCGCCTTGCGCATGGCGGCCGCGGGGCGGCTTTCCCAGTGGGCGGGAGCGGTCCAATGCAGGCCGGGGCCCTCGGCCTTGATGACTTCGGTGTTGGCCATGTCAGCCGGGGCCGCGGCCGGCGGCGGGGGCGTGCCCGCGCTGCCATGGGCCGCGCCGATCGCAGCGGTCGAGGCGTCGGCCTTCAGGGTCTGGAGGAACGCCAGGAAGTTGGCCTTCTCCTTCGCCACGACGGCATCGGGACCGATCAGCTTGAAAAACCAGGTCGCGCCGCCCACCGGCACAAACGCGCCGAGCATGCGGGCCGGCTTGTCGGTGGTGCCGCCGGCGATGTCGACCACGCCGACCTTCAGCCCGTTGACGTCGAGGCGGGTGACGGAACTTTCCAATTCGCCGTCGCCGATCGGGGCCACCTGCAGCTGGCCGCGCCAGCGGTTGATGTTCGCGAGCTCGCCGCCGACATCGCCCGGGAAGGCGGTGACCGCCAGCTCGGCGTCCGGACCGACCACCAGGGTCTCCTTGCGGACGCCCGACGCGCCCTTGCTTTGCCAGCCGGACGGAACCGTCCAGGTCAGGCCGGGCCCGTCGGCCCGGGCAACCGCGCCGCCGCCCATGTTCATGTCACCACCGCCGGCCATCCCGCCATGCGGCGAGGCCGCGGGGGCCGGGGCGTCGATCTCCTTCGGGATCCGGTAGACGGAGACCTTGGAGTCGCGGCAGGCGCCGACGAGGAGCGGAAGGGCCAGAAGCAGGCAGAACCGATGGGGACGCATGGAGGAAAGTGTTGGAAGAAAGGCGGCTGAGGCAACCCGCCAAACCGGAGGCCGGACGGGGTTTATCTGTAATGTCCTGAAGATGATGCCCGAAGGGTCGCCCCATGGGCTGCGCATTTCTTGCGCACCCTTCGCCACTCCTTGTGAGAACACCCCAAACGGCTCGCGGATCCCTCGGCCTTGCCCCACTTTTTCGGGCATGGCGACGCCCACCCCACCCTCGTCCGGCCTCAGCTGCCCCATCCCCCTCCCGCACAAGACCGAGATCACGGTCGGCCATGGCGGCGGCGGCCGGCTGACCCAGGACCTGATCGACCGGGTGTTCCGGCCGGCGTTCGCGAACGCCTCCCTCGACGCGCAACACGACGGGGCCCTGCTGCGCCTGCCCGACGGCTCCCGGCTGGCCTTCACCACCGACTCCCATGTCGTCAGCCCGCTCTTCTTCCCCGGCAGCGACATCGGCAAGATCGCCGTCAACGGCACCGTCAACGACCTCTGCATGTGCGGCGCCCGCCCACTCTGGTTGAGCGCGGGCTTCGTCCTCGAGGAGGGATTCCCCATCGCGACCCTCGGGAAGATTGTCGAGTCCATGCGGGCCGCCGCGGCCGCCGCCGGCGTCAGCATCGTCACGGGCGACACCAAGGTCGTGGAGCGCGGCAAGGGCGACGGCGTGTACATCACCACGGCGGGGATCGGCGTGATCGAGACCTCGCTCACCGTGGCGCCCACGAGCATCCGGCCGGGCGACGCGGTCATCCTGAGCGGAGACGTCGGACGCCACGGCATGGCCATCATGGCGACGCGCGCCGGGCTGGAATTTGAGAGCACGATCGAGAGCGACTGCGCCCCGCTGGTGGCCCCGGTGCAGGCGCTGCTGCAGGCCGGGCTGGAGGTGCACTGCCTGCGCGACCTGACCCGCGGTGGACTGGCCACGTCGCTGGTCGAGCTCGCGGAATCCGCCAAGGTCGCGATCGCCATCGAGGCGGCCCGGGTGCCCGTGATCGAGCAGGTGCGCGGCGCCTGCGAGATTCTCGGCCTCGACCCGCTCTACGTGGCCAACGAGGGCCGCTTTGTCTGCATCGTGCCCGAGGGCCAGGCCCCGCAGGCCTTGGACATCATCGCCCGGACCGCCCCCGGCGGTCCGCCGGCGATCATCGGCCGCGTCAACGCCGCCCCGGCCGGCCAGGTCACCCAGCGCAGCGTCATCGGCGCCGATCGGATCGTCGACCGCCTAAGCGGCGAGCAGCTGCCGAGGATCTGCTGAATCCATTGCGGATTGCGGATCGCGGATTGCGGATTGGTCACCCGCCCCAAACCAACGGACAGGCTTGATCGCGGAAAAAATCCGCAATCCGCAATTCGCAATCCGCAATATCAACGTCCGTGCGGATGCCGATGCTGCAGGATGTGCGGGCGCTCCAGGCCGTGGGCGAGCATCAGCGGCTCGTCGTCGAGGAGCTGGTGGGTCGGGCCGTCGGCCACGACCCGGCCTCCGTCGAGGATGATGGACCGGGGACAGAGTTCGACCACGAGCTCGAGGTCGTGGGTCGCGATCAGTTTCGTCGCCCGCACCTGCCGCAGCAGCGTGATCAGCTCCCGGCGCCCGCGCGGATCGAGCCCGCTGGTCGGCTCGTCAAGGACCAGGATCGAGGGCTCGCAGGCCAGCACGCCGGCAAGGCAGGCCCGCCGCTTTTCGCCGGTGCTCAGGTGATGCGGCGGCCGGTGGCCCAGTTCGATGAGGCCCACCTCTTCCAGCGCCCGCTGCACGCGGGCCGCGACCTCGGCGGGGGCCAGGCCGAGTTGCTGGGGCCCGAAGGCGACATCCTCGCGCACCGTCGCGCAGAACAGCTGGTCGTCGGCGTCCTGGAACATCAGCCCGAGCTGGCGCCGGACCTGGCCGACGTTCTCGCGGGTCAGCGTCTCGCCCAGCACGGCCACGCCGCCGCCCACCGCCGTGAGGCGCTCGGGCAGGATGCCGTTGAGGTGCCGGATCAGGGTGGACTTGCCCGAGCCGTTCGGGCCCAGCAGGCCGACGCACTCGCCCGACTCCACCGTCAGGGTGACGTCATGCAGCGCCACCGTGCCGTCCGGGTAGGCGTAGCGCAGATCCTGGATCTCGAGGGCCGGTTTCATCGCCATCCCCTCGCGCACATGGCGTCGTACACCCGCTCGGCGCGCTCCGAAGCGCGCACGAACAGCTGGCCCACCACGGTGGCGGCCGTCCACCAGACCAGGCGGCGGTCGCCGGAAAAGGTGCGGCTCGCCCGGGCGCGGTGCATGCGCTCGGACTCGTCACCGAGGACAAAAAGGTAGCGGTGCATCAGCGCCAGCGTCGTGACCAGCAGCGCCGGTACGTGCACGCGCCGCAGCACGGTCACGATCGCCGTGAATGGAGTTGTCTGGGCCAGGATGAGGACCGTCACGAGGCACAGCCCGCTGCGCAAAGCCAGCACCCGCCAGTCGGCGCCATGGCCCGGATTCAGCGCCGTCGCCAGCGCCACGCCGGCGACGAAGGGTGACAGCGCGAGCAGGCGCCACAGCAGCGGTTGCAGCGGCAGGCGGCCGAGCAGAACCAGCAGGACCAGCATCGTCGCCACCCCCGCGTACCACGCCCGCCAGGCCGCCGGCGCCAGCGCCGTGCCGCAGACCAGAATCAGCGCACCCGCCAGCTTCACCGCGGCCGGCCAGCGATACACGGGCCGGTCGGTGGGCAGGACGGTGGGAATCAGGCCGGTCATGGCGGAATGGGACGCGCAGCTGTCAGGTTGCGGCCGGACCCGGATGGGACCGCTTGGGCACGAGCAGGCGGCTGAAAGCGACGGCCAGGACAAACACCATGATCACGCCCGCGGCCCCGGCGACCGCCACGGCCACCCCGGGCAACGCGAGGCCCGGCCAATGGTAGTCGGCGGCCAACGCCGGCAGGGACGATTCGGCCGCCCGCGTCGCGAAGCCCAGCCGGTCCGCCACCGCCTCGAGTCCGTCCGGCCACGGGCAGGCGAACGGCGCCACGAACAGCGCCAGTCCCAGTCCCGCCAGCAGGCCCAACCCGACAAACCGGCCGAGCGGCGCCGGCGCGTTCCCGGTCTCCTCGCTCAGGAGATCCGGACGGGTGCGCATGATCGCCAGCAGCACGAGCGCGCTGATCGCGCCCTCGCCGAGACCAATGAGCGCATGCACGCCGGCCATCGCGGCGAATCCGACCCGCCATGGCATTGTCCCGGACCACGCCAACTGGCCCGCGCAGGCCACCGCGGCCAGCACCGTCGAGCACCAGCCGGCAAAAGCGAGGGCGGCCACCTGCCCGCGCAGGCCGGGCAGCCAGCGGCCGACCCACCGGTAGATCGCGTAGCCGCCCAGCGGGGCGACGAGCCCCATGTTGAGGATGTTGGCCCCAAGCGCCGTCACGCCACCGTCGGCAAACAGGAAGCACTGCACCAGCAGCACCGTGGTGACGACCACCACCGCGGCGGCAGGCCCGAGCAGCGCCGCCACGAGCGCGCCGCCGATAAGGTGGCCGGAGGTGCCGCCCGCCACCGGGAAGTTCACCATCTGCGCCGCGAACAGGAACGCGGCGGCGAGGCCGAGCAGCGGGACGCGGCGCGGCGGGAGTTCCAGGCGCACCTGCCGGAGCGCCAGGCCCAGGCCGCCCGCCGCGATCGCGCCCGTGGCGAGCGCGGTCTTGGGGTCGAGAAAACCGTCGGGGATATGCATAGGAGGGTCGGGAGTGGTGGGCGGAAGGCTCTAGGCTTTAGGCTCTAGGCTTTAGGCTCTAGGCTTTAGGCGGTAGGCGGTAGGCTGTAGGCTGTAGGCGGTAGGGCAATTTTCGGCGGATGGGGCTTTTGGTGTTTGTTGAGGGTGACCAGCTAATCGCCTAAAGCCTAAGGCCTACCGCGGCCTCGGCCCCGGCCGAGGCCCGGCTGCGGTAGCGGTAATAGGCGGCGCAGGCGCCCTCGCTCGAGACCATCGGAGCGCCGAGCGGATGTTCGGGGGTGCAGCGCGTGCCGAAGGCGGGACAGTGATGCGGCTTCTTCACGCCGCGCATGATCTCGCCGCTGATGCACTCGGTCGCGGCGTGGGCCGAACCGGTCGCGCTCGGGAAGCGGCGCAGGGCGTCGTAGAGCGCGTACTCCGGGCGGACCGCGAGGCCGCTCAGGGGTATCACCCCAAGCCCGCGCCAGTCGCGGTCGGACACGACAAAGACGCGCTCGACGATCTCGCGCGCATGCACGTTGCCCCCGGTGCGAACGGCGCGCGAGTAGGCGTTCTCGACCTCCGCGCGGCCCGACTCGAGCTGCTTCACGCAGAGCAGGATGCCCTCGAGGATGTCCACCGGCTCGAAGCCGGTGATGATGATCGGCGCGTGGTGATCGCGGGCGATCGGCCCGTACTCCTGCACGCCCATGATCGTGCAGACATGGCCCGCGGCCAGGAAGCCCTGCACGCGGTTGTCCGGCGCGCCGAGGATCGCGCGCATCGCGGGCGGCACGAGCACGTGCGAGGTCAGGAGCGAGAAATTCCGGATGCTGTCGCGCGCGGCGCGGAGCACCGCCATCGCGTTGGCCGGCGCCGTGGTCTCGAACCCGACCGCGAAGAACACCACCTCGCGGTCCGGCTGCTCCCGCGCGATCGCCACCGCATCCAGCGGCGAGTACACGATCCGGACGTCGCCGCCGCGGGCCTTCGCCGTCAGGAGGTCGATGCCGTTGCCCGGCACCCGCAGCATGTCGCCGAACGAGCAGAGGATCACGTGGTGCCGCAGCGCCAGGTCCACCGCGGTGTCGATCAGGTCCGCGCTCGTCACGCACACCGGGCAGCCCGGGCCGTGGACCAGAGTGATGGCCGGCGGGAGGAGGTCATCCAGGCCGAATTTCACGATCGCGTGCGTCTGGCCGCCGCAGATCTCCATGATCGTCCACGGCCGGGTCACCGTGTGGGCGATCGCCTCGGCCAGGCCCCGGACGAGGCCGGCGTCGCGGTATTCGTCGACGTATTTCATGGGGGCGACGCCTCCATCTGCGCGGGATCAAGCCCGTCGAGCTCCCCCATCGCCTTGAGGTACTTGAACGTCTCGGCCGCCTCCTGCGGGTCGATCGTGCTGATGGCGACGCCGACGTGGACGAGCACGTAGTCGCCGAGCTTGGCCTCGGGCGTGCAGGTGAGGCTGACCTGCTTCACGACGCCGGCAAAGCTGACCTTGGCCGAGCGGAGCAGCGGGTCGCCCTCGGTCACTTCGACAATTTTTCCTGGGACGGCGAGGCACATGGTTGGGAGGGGCTGAGGGTGAAGAGACCGACGGGTGAGGAGGGGTTGGACTCAGGCGGGGAGCGTGACGGTGGTGAGATTCCAAAGGGCGCCGAGCGCCTGGCCGGCGGCGATGTTGCCGTCGTTGGGCGGGAGATCGCGGTGCAGCAGCACCCGGAAGCCCGCCTCGCGCAGGGCGGCCGCGGTGAGATCCAGCAGCAGGGCGTTCTGGAAGCAGCCGCCGGTGAGCGCGACCGTGCCGACGCCGGCCCGGCGGGCCATCGCGACGATGCCGTGGGCCAGGGCCCGGTGAAACGCGAGCGCCAGCGGCCCGGGCTCCTGCCCCGCCGCCCGCCGGGCCAGCAGCTGTTCCAGCAGCGGCGCCCAGTCCAGCTCGCAGTCGGCGCCCGGGCCGGCCTCGCGCACGGCGAGCGCCAGCGGGGTGAACAGCCCGCGGCCGGACCGCGCCGCGGCCTCGACCGCCAGCGGGGTCTGCCCCTCGAAATGGTTGTGCGTGCCCAGCCCGAGCAACGCGCCCACGCCGTCGAACAGGCGGCCGGCGCTCGAGGTGACCGGGGAGTTGAAACCGCGCGCGAGCATCGTGTGCAGCGTCGCGGATTCGCTCGCCCCCAGGCCGAACTCGTGGGCCACGGGACCGAAGTGTCCCTCCATCGCCTCATGGATCAGGCCGAGCGCAACCCGGCGCGCGTCGCGCACCGCCGCCTCGCCGCCGGCCAGGCGGAACGGCCGCAGCCGGCCAAACCGCCGGGCCGCCCCGGCGCGCAGCAGGATGAACTCGCCGCCCCAGACGGTGCCGTCCTCGCCGTAACCCGTGCCGTCCCACGAGACGCCGAGGACCTCGTCCGCCGGATGCTGGTGCTCGAGCAGGCACGCGAGCACGTGCGCGAGATGGTGCTGCACCGCCACGACCGGCAGGCCGAGGCCCAGCGCGTGTCGCGTGGAGGCGTAGTCCGGGTGCTTGTCGCAGGCGACGCCGGTGAAGGCGGCCTCGTGCAGCTGGCCCAGGACGTCCACGGTGCGGCGGAACGCGGCGAGCGTGGCGGCGCCAGCCAGGTCGCCGATGTGCGGGCTGAGCACCACCTGGTCGCCGGCGGCGACGCCCACGGTGCTCTTCATCTGCGCGCCGACGCACAGGAGGTGGCCCGGCAGCGGCGCGGGGAGGGTGAGCGGCGCCGGCGCCCAGCCGCGGGCCCGGCGCAGCAGCACCGGACCGGTCGCGGCGAGTCGCATCACGGAGTCGTCCACCGGATGAGCGATCGGCCGGTCGTGGTCGAGGAACGCGTCCGCGATGCCGGCGAGGCGCTCGTGCGCCTCGGCCGCGTCGGTGCACAGCGGCTCCTCGGAGAGATTGGCGCTGGTGGCGACGAGCGGGCCGC
>CAZUQB010000013.1:0-3517 GCA_964622405.1 uncultured Opitutaceae bacterium
GCCGAGGCCGTGCGCCGCGTCCTGGTCCATCCCACGGTGGCGGACAAGACCTTCCTCATCGCGATCGGCGACCGCACCCTCGGCGGCTGCATTGTCCGCGATCAGATGGTCGGCCCGTGGCAGGTGCCGGTGGCCGACTGCGCGGTCACGGCCGCCGCCTACGACGTCTGCACCGGCGAGGCCATGGCCATGGGCGAGCGCACCCCGGTCGCGGTGAACTCCGCCGCCGCCTCGGCGCGCCTGGCGGTCGGCGAGGCAATCACGAATCTCGCGGCCGCCGCCATCGGCGACCTCGGCCGGGTCAACCTGTCCGCCAACTGGATGGCCGCCCCGGCGCTGCCGGGAGACGGCGCCGACCTGTACGCCGCCGTGCGCGCGGTGGGACTCGAGCTCTGCCCGGCGCTCGGCATCACGATCCCCGTCGGCAAGGACTCGATGAGCATGAGCACGGCGTGGAAGGACCCCGCCACCGGCGCGGCGAAGCGGGTCTCGGCGCCGGTCTCGCTCATTGTCTCGGCCTTCGCGCCGGTTTCCGACGTCCGGCTGTCCCTCACCCCGCAGCTGCGCTCGGAGCCGAGCGAGCTGTGGCTGATCGACCTTGGTCGCGGGCGCAATCGCCTCGGTGGCTCGATCCTGGCGCAGGTGGTTGCACAGACCGGCACCGAGCCGGCCGACGTCGACCGGCCCGGGGATCTCAAGGCCTTCTGGCAGGCGATCCAGCAACTGGGCCGCGAGCGGAAGCTGCTCGCCTATCACGACCGCTCCGACGGCGGCCTGCTCGCCACCGCGGTGGAGATGGCCTTCGCGGGCCACACCGGCGTTGACCTCGTGCTGCCCGCGGGCGTCGATCCGCTCGCCGCGCTGTTCGCCGAGGAACTGGGCGCCGTGATCCAGGTGCGCTCGTCCGACACGGCCGCGGTCCGGGCGGTGCTCAGCAGCCACGGGCTCGACACCTGCACGACGACCATCGGCACGTTGAACCCGTCCCACCTTTTCCGGATCCGACAGGACGGAAAGGACCTGTTCAGCGAGAACCTCTTCGCGCTGCGCGCGATCTGGTCGGACGTCACCCGCCGGATCACCGCCCTCCGCGACAACCCGGCCTGCGCCGAGTCCGAGCACCGGGTGCGCCTCGACGCCGCCGACCCCGGCATCACGCCCAAAGTCACCTTCCCCTACCCGCTGCCGGCGCGGAGCTCCGGAGCCCGGAGTCCGCAATCGGGAACTGGCCACCGCCCGCCGATCGCGATCCTGCGCGAGCAGGGCGTGAACGGCGAGGTGGAGATGGCCGCGGCGTTCACGCGGGCGGGCTTCCGCGCGGTGGACGTCCACATGACGGACATCCTCAGCGGCCGGGTGTCGCTGCGGGACTTCCGCGGCCTCGCGGCCTGCGGCGGCTTCAGCTACGGCGACGTGCTCGGCGCCGGCGAGGGCTGGGCCAAGAGCGTGCTGTTCCACGAGCGGGCCCGCGACGAGTTCGCGGCGTTTTTCGCGCGCGAGGACACCTTCGCGCTCGGCGTGTGCAACGGCTGCCAGATGATCAGCAACCTCAAGTCGATCATCCCGGGCGCCGGCCACTGGCCTCGGTTCGTGCAGAACCAGAGCGAGCGCTACGAGGGACGGTTCGTGTCGGTGCAGATCGAGTCGAGCCCGAGCATCCTGTTCGCGGGCATGACCGGGTCGGTGCTGCCGATCGCCGTCGCCCACGGCGAGGGTTACGCAGAGTTCCCGGACGAGAAGTCGATGCAGGCCTGCAGCGCCTCCGGATTGGTGGCGGCGCGGTTTGTCGACAACCACCACCGGGCCACCGAGACCTACCCGCTCAATCCCAACGGCTCGCCGCGCGGCATGACCGCCTTCACGACCACCAGCGGCCGCGTGACCATCATGATGCCCCACCCCGAGCGCGTCTTCCGCTCGGTCGCCATGAGCTGGTCGCCCTCCGACTGGGGCGAGGATTCGCCCTGGATGCGCCTCTTCGACAATGCGCGCAGCTGGGTCGGGTGAGGTGTGCTGGGAAGTTGAAAGCTGATGGTTGAAGGTTGAAAGTCGGACGAGGCGACAGCGCCAACGAGAGGGTCGTGCATGGTGGCTTCGGAAAGGCACACCTAGTCCGCGGCTTTCAACCGCCGCCTTTCAACTTTCAACCCGGCCGCATCGGCCGCACCGCCCGCACCGCCCGCTCACCGGCGCAGGGCCGGGTACGTGAACAGGAAGAAGTGCAGCACGTTCAGGACGAAGTGCGCGAGGATGCTCGCCTCGATGCGCTGCGTCCGGTGGTAGATCCAGCCGTAGCCGATGCCGGCGACCGCCGCGAGACCGACATACGTCGGGCCGCCCGCCGCATGGGCGAGACCGAACAGACCCGCGGCGAGGATGATCGCGAGCCACATGCCGCCCGGCACGTACGGTAGCAGCCGTTGGAGCTGGCCCTGGACGAATCCGCGGAACGCCGCTTCCTCGGCCATGCACGTGAACAAGAGGTTTACCCCGAGCCAGAGGCCGGTCTCGGCCGGGAACTTCGGATCGAAGCGGACATAGCCCACCTGCATCGACAGCGCCAGGATGACCACCACGGTCGCCAGCGTCGTCGGCCACATTTCGCGCAGCATCCGCCCCCAGTCGGCGGAGCGGCTGATCCGGTCCTGGGTCCAGCCGAGCAGCAGCAGACCCGCCGCGGTCTTGTCAAAGTTGAGGAAAAGCGTGTACGGCACCGCGTCCGGACTGAGCGCCGTCGCATAGATTACCCGCGGATTATTGAATCCCGGCAGCCAGTGGATCATCAGCCCCACGCCGGTCACAATCGACACGAGCACTGCCGCCACCCGGCCCCAGACCGGCACCGTGGACTGGCGAAAGGCAAAGAGCGCCGCGCCGAGCAGCGCCACCCAGGCAAGGCCGGCGGGCCGAACGATGCCCGCGACCAGCCCGGCGACGGCCGCCGCGCCCAGGAGGACCAGCCAGGCCCAGCGGCGCCAGGGTGGCGCGGTGGCGCCACCCAGCCAGAGGGCCAGGACCGAGAGCGCCAGCAGCCCGTAGGTTGGAATCACCGCGGCATGCTGGGCCAGCGCGCGGGACTAGGTCATGCTGTTTTTCTGCGCGGGAAGAAAGCAGGGGCGGCGTTGAAAGTTGAAGGTTGAATGCTGAACAGGCCCGCCGGCGGAAGCCGCCGCACAGGCGCCACGCTCCGTCCAAGGCCGGATCGGACCCACCGCCGGCCTTTCAACTTTCAACCATCAACCTTCAACTTCCTTCCGCCTCAGAGCCCAAGCAGGCGCTTCACTTCCTGCTCGAGTTTCCGGCCGCGCGCGTTGGTCGAAACCAGCTTCCCCTCGCGGTCGAGCAGGAACATCGCCGGGATCGCCTGGATGCCATATTTCTTCCCGTAAACGTTCTGCCAGTAGAGTCCATCGTAGTACTGCGGCCACGGCATCTGGTTCTCGACGGTGAACGCGAGCAGTTCCTCGGCCGACTTCTGCCGCTTGGCCGGATGCGCCGGGTCGTGGGCCTGGTCGAA
>CAZUQB010000013.1:3617-6492 GCA_964622405.1 uncultured Opitutaceae bacterium
GCTGCCGACAAACGACCGCCATTCCGCCGCGGCCTGCTTCAGGTCGCTCGACTCCACGAGGTAGAAATAGTCCCGCACCAGCCCCGCGGCGTCCGCGGAGTCGGGATGATCCTTGAGGAAGGCGTCGAGCTTGCCGCGCAGCGTCACGATGCTGGCGGGCTTGCCCGCCGCGAGGGCGTCATCGTACGCCGTGAACTCCTCCTCCAGCTGCATCTTGGCCTGCATGGCGGCCAGCGCCCCCGGGCCCTCCGGCGTGGCCCGGATCGCCGCGAGCATCCGCTCCGCGTTCTTGTTCGTCGGGTCGAGCTTCAGGGACTTCTCATAGTTGGCCAGCGCCTGCGCCCGGTCGCCCTGGCGCACATAGGCCTCGGCCAGGCTGTCAAAGACGTTGCCGGACTCCGGGAAGAGCTCGACGTTCCACTTCAGCACCGCCATCGCGTCGTCGAGCCGGCCGCGCTGGAGATAATGATAGCCGAGCATGTTCAGCTGATCCTCGCTCACATAGGTGTCGCCGAACGACGCGGCCTTCAGGTCGGCGTACTGCTTCTGCGCCGCCAGGAGCCCGCCGTGGTCAATCGCGTCGCGTAGCACATCGGACAGCGCGCGATCCTTCACGCCCACCAGCTCCACGTCGAAGCGCAGGGTCGAGTTGGCCGGGATCTTGCCGCGGGCCTTGTCGCCGTAGGCCAACGCCGGCGGGATCACCAGCGTCGCCTCGTCGCCCACGTGCAGCAGCGCGAACCCCTCGTCCCAGCCCTTGATGACCTGCTTGCGGCCCAGCGTGAACACGAACGGCCGGGGGCGGCCCTTGGAGGAGTCGAACACCGTGCCGTCCGGCAGCGTGCCGGTGTACTGCGCCACGACGACCTGGCCGGGCTTCGGCTGCAGGCCCGTGCCGGCCTTGGTGATCCGGTACTGCAGGCCGGAGGCCGTCGTGATGAAATCCGGCGAGGCATCCGCGGCGCGGGCCGGGAGCAGGGTCGCCAAGCCAAGGACAAGGAGGGAGAGAGAACGCATGCCCCACCCTAGGCGACCCCCACCCCACGGGCAATCCGCCAAACGGCTTAATCCGAGAATTAGGGGTGGTGAGCGGTGGCCCGACTGGCTCCTCAGGCCGGCTGCCACCGAATCGCCGCCCTCTCCGCCCGGATTCACCTCAACCGTCGTCGTCGCCGTCATCATCGGCGTCGGCGTGCGCGCGGAAGAACGCGGCCCGCACCGGCGCCGGCATGGGGCTGCGGGCGCCGCGGACGCTCCGCCAGACGATCTCGTTGAGGCGGATGTCGTCCGCCCGATCCGGCGCGGAGAAATCCATGCGCCGCGACTCGTCCGCGCCCCAGGCGAGCGGCTGGTTCTTGGCGTCGAGGTCGACCCGCGCCGGCACCGCGGTGAACGGGCTTGGGTCCGGTTGCGCGGCAAACGACGCGAACATCGGCATCGCGGCCGCGTCGTACTGCGACATCGGCTGCAGCCCGAGGATCAGCTCGATCGTGCGCAGGACACTGGTCGTGGAATAAAGCGTCGAGTCCACGTGGTGCCGCCGGGTCCACGCGCTGATCACGAACGCCGGCATCCGGTGGGCATCGACGTGGTCCGAGCCGTTCTGGGCATCGTCCTCGAGGACGAAGATCGCGGTCTCGGGCCAGAACTTCGAGCGCGACACCGCCTCGACGATCCGGCCCAGGGCCAGGTCGTTGTCGGCCACGAGGGCCGAGGGCGTGGGCTTGCCGACCGCGGTGCCCATGGTGTGGTCGTTCGGCAGTTGCAGCACCTGGAGGCGCGGCATGCCGCCCTCCGCCTCGAACCGGTGGAGTTCGCTGATGAAGCGCGCGGCGCGATCGACGTCACGGTACAGCAGGTCCCAGGTGCGATAGTGCGGATCGATGTGACCCTGCAGCACCGGCAGCGAAGGTTCGGCCAGGAGGACGCCGTCCTTCTCGTGCGGCGTGGTGCAGAATTCGCCATAGCTCCGGAAACTCACGCCAGCCTCGGCCGCGCGGTTCCAGAGGTAGCCGTTGGCCGGCGCCGCCACGGGATAGCGACCCTCCGACGGGTAGTCGACCTTGCCGCCAATCCGGTGGCCGTAGTTGAGGGGCCAGGTCTTCTCGACGAAGTCCGTGGCCTGGCCGCCAAGGGACCACTCGTGACCGTCCGCGCTGACTTCGCCGTCGGCATAGCAGTTGTCGAGCAGCACGAACTCGCGGGCGAGCGCGTGGGCGTTCGGTGTGACGTCCTCGCCGAACAGGCAGAGGCGCGGGTCGCCGTTGCCCTCCGGCAGGTCGCCGAGGACCTGGTCGTAGGTCCGGTTCTCGCGCACGATGTAGATCACGTACTTGATCGGCGTCGGTCCGCCGACGGTGGCCGGGACCGGATTGCCGGGCGCCGGGGCGCCGCGGACCGAGGCCGTCGCATCCAGCGGGCAGCACGCGTAGGCCGCGCGGCTCCACGCGCCCAGCTGCGCGGCCCGGTCCTTTTCCTTCGGCCAGCGGATCAGCGAGACCGTGCCCTGGAGCAGCTTGCCGATGTACTCGTCGACGCTCTTCGGGGCGTTGGTGGTCGGGCCGTGGGGATTGGCGAGCGAGATCAGACCCTTGCCGTTCGCCACCACCAGCGTCCGGCCGTCGCCCGTCACGCGCACGCTCGTCGGAAACCACCCCACCGGAATGTAGCCCAGCGACTGGGCCCGGCCCGGGAGCCGGACGTCGAAGACCGCGAGGTTGTTGTTGTTGGCATTCGCGACGAACAGCACGGTGCCGTCGGGCGTCAGCGCAAGGCTGTTGGGCATCGAGCCGGGCGGCGAACCGGGATACAGCGACGCGCTCAGGGTCTCGGTGATCTTGCCGGTGGCGGTGTCGATCACGCTCACGGAATTCAG
>CAZUQB010000013.1:6592-23465 GCA_964622405.1 uncultured Opitutaceae bacterium
GGAGCACGGCGGCATATTTCCCGCCCGGGTGCAGCGCCACGTTGGAAGGCAGGTCTCCCATCCTGATCTGCGTGCCCACCGGGCGGAGCGACCACTGGTTGGGCAGCTGCACTGAGCCGTCAGGCTGCACGCCCGGCAGGACGACCGCCGGCCCGGGCCGGGCCGCGCCGGTCACCAGGCTGCCAACCAGCAGGAGATTCGCGGCCACCAGCCGGAGAAAAAGCGTCGCCATGACTCGAGTCTATTGTCCGGCTCGGACCGCGAAAAGCCCGAATCACGCGCCTTTCAGCAGAAAGCCTTCGCCTGGTACCCCTGCCCCGGCCGGCGCTCAAATTTCGTCCGGACGCAGGACCAGTTCGCGCGCCCGCTCGCAGCGCCGGCGGGACCGGTCAACGCCGATCGCCCCCAGCCCTTCCGCGTTGGCGGCGGCGAGCACGGTGCCGACGCCGCAAAAAGGATCGAGGACCGTCTCGGCGCCCAGGTGATCGCGGACAAACCGGACGGCGTGGCCCGCCGCGCGCACCCCCATCGCCCGCACCCAGGGCGCCGGGCCCGGATCGGTGATCACGTCGGGAATCGGCAGTTCGTCCGGGCAGGTCGCCGCGCGCGAGACCGCGATCAGGTGGGTGTAGCCCGGCCGCCCGGGCGTGAGTCGTCCCGGCGGACCGCGGCAGATGATCTTGTGAAAAAGGATTCGCGCCCCGGCGTCCTCCGCCGCCCGCAGGACCAGCGCACCCTTGTCGACCCAGATGCCGTCGCGCTTGATGTCCGACTGGAAGAACACCGCGCCGCTGGCGGGCGGGACCGCGTCGACCACCCGGCGCACCGCGTCAAGGAACCAGCCGCGCCACTCCGGCAGCGACAGGGCGACCTCGGACACGTCCGGGAGGGAAGTCACGGCCGCGGTCGCGGCGAGCACCCCGCGCTCCGCGAGCCAAGCCAGCGCCTCGGCACAGTGCACCTCCCGGCGCGGCGGGACGGTCCCTTCCTTCATGGGTTGTCCCTAGTTTGGGCGGGTGGCCGGATCCCACGCCTGCATGGGCGGCACCGCGCCGCAGTCCGCGCAGGGCGCGACCGCCTGGTGCGTACCGCATTTCGGGCAGAACGAGCCGCCCTCGAACAGGTCGAAAGGCTGGCCGCAGCTCTGGCAGCGCCAGAACGGTCCCTGCGGCGGCGAGGCGTGGCACACCGGACAGGAGAAACCGGGCCGGCGCGGCAGCTGCTCCAGCCGGCGGAGCATCCGGGCTTCCTGGTACCCTCGCCAGCTCTGCATGAGGAGAAAGGCCGCCAGGATGCCGTACCACATCTGCGCCTCGACCAAGGCAAATGCCACGAAGCCAATGCCACCGATGAAACCCACGACCGATGCGACCGTGAGGCTGCGGGCCTTGCCGATCGCGAACCACAGCGCCGACCGCAGGATCTGGCCGCCGTCCAGGGGGTAGATCGGCAGCAGGTTGAAGCCCAGCAGGAAGATATTCATCACCCCGATGATCCAGATGAAGATGCCCACGTCGGGATGGGTTGTGGACCAGCCCAGGCGGCTGTTGAGGAACACGACGGCCAGCGTGACCGGCACGAGGGCCACATTCACGAGCGGCCCGGCCGCGATGCTCCACAGCGTCGCACCCGGCCGCGGCGGCGGGTTGACGTAGGCCACGCCGCCGAGCGGCCATAGCACGATCTGGTTGGCCTCGCCGCCCACGCTGCGGCAGGCGAGCGAGTGACCGAACTCGTGCATCAGCACGATCAGGAAGAGCGCACCGTACTCCAGGACACCCCACACCGGATGCTCGTATTTCGGGATGCGCTCCGAGATCGAGTAGAACGCGAGCAGGAACCACGACCAGTGCAGGTGCACGTCGATGCCCCAGAGGCGGAAGAGACGGAAGGAACCCTGCCGGGTGGGAGTCATATCCCGGGAACACTCGGGCCTGCCGGCCAAAGCGCAACCCGGCAATGGCGCGCGGGCTCCGCCGGGCTACCGCACCTTCGCCAGCAGGGCCGACGCGACGATCTGCTTGAGGGCCTCCGCCGTGAAGGGCTTGTCGAGCAGGTGGTCCGCGCCCAGCCCGCCCGCAAGATCGAGCCGCCAGCGGCCGTGGCCGGTCATCGCGATCAACGGCAGCTGCGGATGCAGCTCCCTCAGGACCCGCACCACCTGCAGGCCGCTGTGCGGCATGTGCAGGTCCACGAGCACCGCATCGCTCGGAGCCGCGCGGAACGCCGCCAGCCCCTCGGTGCCGTCCGCCGCCGTCACGACCTCATGACCGACCTCGCGGAGCACCTGCGCGCACAGGTCGCAGAAAGCCGGCTCGTCATCGATCACGAGAATGCGCGCCATGTCGGGGGGATGGTTCCTCCCCACCTTGGGGCACCCGGCCCGTCGCCATGAAGACCGGCGACTACCGGAATTCCGGTAGGCCGCCGGCGCGTTCACCCGCTTCGGGTCAGCGCGCGACGGCCACGAGCCGCGCGCGGCTCGGCACGCCGAACTTGCGCAGGCACGACGAGACCTGGTGCTTGATCGTGGGCTCCGCGCGGCCGAGCAGGCTGGAGATTTCCTTGTTGCTCAGGCCCTCGAGCAGGAGCGTCAGCACGCGCCGCTCCGCCTGGGTGAGCGCCACGTGTGGCCCGCGCTGCCCGGGCTCGGGCGCCTGAAGCGGAACGACCGGCCAGGCGAACGTGCGGGCCAGCGCCACCTCGTCCATCGGATTCGTGGCCGTGATCATGGGGCGACGGAGGCACCGCGGGACCGCCGGTTGAAACGCAGGGCGGACAGGACCGCCAGCGCGGCGACCAGCGCGCCGTCCATCGCCCCCGCGCCGGTCTCCTTGGGACCGGAACCCGCCGACGTGGTGGTCGCGCCACCACCGGTTGAGCCGCCGGTCGAGCCCGAGCCGGAGGTGCCGCCGGTGCCACCCGTGGCGGGTGGAGCGGCGGCCGCCTGCAATGAAAGGGTCGTGACCACGCCGGCCGGCGTGACCTTCCGGATGGCGGAGTTGCCCGAGTCGGCGACGTAAAGATTGCCGGCGCTATCGATCGTCAGGGACCTCGGCTGGCTGAACTGGGCCCCCAGTCCGGTGCCATCCAGGAAGCCCGCGATGGTCGGCAGGCCGGCGAAGGTGGTGACGACACCGGCGGCGGTGACGCGCCGGATCACGTTGTTGCCCGTGTCCGCGACGAAGAGGTTGCCAGCGGCGTCGATGGTCAGGCCCGTGGGCTGATTGAAGAGGGCCGCGCTGCCCGTGCCGTCGTCGGCGCCGCTCACGCCCGCCAGGCCGGCGAGCGTCGTCACCTCGCCGGTCGGAGCAATCCGGCGGACCGTGTTGTTGGCCCGATCCGCCACGAACACGTTGCCCGCGGCGTCCACCGCCACCGCTGAGGGCGAATTGAACCGGGCCGCTCCGCCCGTGCCGTCGGCGGATCCCGCCTGGCCGCCCGTGCCCGCAAAGGTCGTCACCACGCCGGCCGGGCTGACGCGCCGGATCGTGTGGTTGCTGGCGTCCGCCACGTAGAGGTTGCCCGCCGGGTCGAGCGCGAGCCCCTGCGGCGAGCTGAAGCTGGCCTGGCCGCCCGTGCCGTCGACGTTGCCGCGGGCCGAACTCGATCCCACCCACGTCGTCACGGCGTTGTCGGTGCCCACGCGGCGGATCGTGGCATTGGCGCTGTCGGCGACATAGATGGCTCCGCTGCTCGTCACCACCACGCCGGCCGGCTGGTTGAACAGCGCCGCCGTGCCCGCGCCGTCCGCGGATCCCGCGCTGCCGGTCGCCCCCGCCAGCGTGGAGACCTCGCCAGCCAGCGTCACGCGCTGGACGAGATTGCTGGTTGGGTCGGCCAGGACGAGAAACCCGCCGGCGGCCATCGTGATCGCCGCCGGGTTGGGCAGGAGCGGGGTAGTCACCGTCAGCAGCGCCGCGTTGCTCGTGGCCGAGCCGCCCGCCGTCGTGACCACATACCGATAGCGGTAGCCGCTCATGGCCGAGCTGGCGCCGGTCACGGCCAGCGTCGCGGAGGTGGCCCCGCTGTACGTCCCGTTGTCAGCCAAGTTGCTCCAGCTCGAGCCGCCGTCGGTCGACACCTGCCACTGATAGGTGGCGCCCGTGATAGCCTGGGCCGAGAAAGTGGTGCCGTGACCGGTCGCCACCGACTGGGCGCCGAGCGTCGCACTGAGCGTGGGACCACTGGCGGCCGGGGCGCTGACCGTAAGAGTCGCGCCCGCGGAAGTGACATTGCCGGCCGCGTTGCTGACCAGCACGGCGTAGGTCCCAGTATCCGCGGCGACGGCCGAGGCGATGGTGAACGAGGATCCGGTGGCACCCGGGATCGCCGCGCCATCCTTGAGCCACTGGAAGGTCGGGGTCGGGTTGCCACTCGCACTCACGGAGAAGGTGACGCTTGCGCCCGTGGTCACGACCTGGCCGGCCGGCTGGCTGGTGATCGCCGGAGCCACGGCCGCCGCCTGCACGGAAAGCACCGCGACATTCGAGGCCGCCGAACCGGCGCTGTTCGTCACCACGACCCGGTAATTGCCCGCGTCGGAGGCCTGGAGGCCGGAGAGGACCAGCGTCGCGTTGGTGGCGCCCGCGATCGGGGAGCCGTTGAACTGCCACTGGTAGGTCGGCGCCGGGTTGCCCGATGCGCTGACGCTGAACGTCGCCGAGCCGCCGACTGTCGCGGACTGGCTTGCGGGCTGGGTCGTGATGGTCGGCGCCGTGTTCGGCGGCGGCGCGGCCTGCACGGTGAGGGTCGCGGCCGACGACGTGGCGCTGCCGGCCGAGTTGGAGGCGACCACCGTGTAGGCGCCCGCATCGGCCGGCTGGACATTGCTCAACGAGAGCGTGGCGTTGGTGGCGCCCGGGAGACTCGCGCCGTCCTTTCGCCACTGGTACGACGGGGCCGGGGTGCCGGTGGCGGCGGCCGAGAAACTCACCGCGCCGCCGACCGTGGCGGTCTGGCTGGTCGGCTGCGTCGTGAAGGACGGGGCGACGGTCAGCGGCTGGACATTGAGCGTCGCCGACGCCGACGACGCCGTGCCTGCGCTGTTGGTCGCCACCAGTACGTAGCTGCCCGCGTCACCCAGCTGGACATTGCCCAGCGTCAGGCTCGCGCTAGTCGCGCCCGCGACATTCGCGCCGTTTTTCTGCCACTGATACGTCGGGGCCGGGGTGCCGCTCGCCGCGCCGGTGAACGTGACGCTGGCGCCGGCCGTCACGCTCTGGCTGACGGGCTGAGTCGTGATGCTTGGGGCCACGTTGGCCGGGAGAGTCTGCACCGTCAGGACCGCGCCGCTCGAGGTGGCCGAGCCGGCACTGTTGGTCGCGATTGCAGTGTAGGTGCCGGCGTCGGCGGCCTGCACGTTGGACAGGGACAGCGTGGCGGACGTCGCGCCCGCGACATTCGCGCCGTTCTTCTGCCACTGGAAGGTCGGCGCGGGCGAACCGCTGGCCGCGACGGTGAACGTGACGCTGGCGCCGGCGTTGACGGTCTGGCTGGACGGCTGGGTCGTGATAGTGGGCGCCGTGGCGGTCACGCCGCCGCTGATGCTGAAGATCACGTTGATCTTGGCGGTGTTGCCGGTGGCGTTGGTGCCGTCCCACGCCGAGATCGTGCACGTGGTTGACCCGGCGGCCGTCGGGGTGCCGGAAATGGTCATCTTGTAGGGCGCGGTGACGTTCACCGGGTTGCCGCCGACCACGCTGAGGCCGGCCGGCAGCGGCGTGGTGTTCTTCACGTTCCAGGACTTCGGATTGCCGGGCGCGCCGCTGACCGAGAAACTCACGGACAGGGCGGTGCCGGAGGTGCCGGTGACCGTGAAGGTCGAGTTGGCGGCACCGCTCGCCGGGGTCGCCGGGGTCACGTTGAACAAGGTGGCGCCGGCGACGGAGTTGTAGGCCCCCATCGCGGCCGCGACCACGCCGGACCGGAGCAGCGTGGTGGATTGGTTCGCCACGAACAGCTCGACCTGGGCGAGCGCGCGGATCACCGGGGCCGGAGTGCGCTGGAGCAGGGTGACGAGGATGCCGGTGGGAAGATGGAGCCAGTGAAAACGTTGGGACAGGGAAGTGAGGTTCATGACGAGTTCGGGGGGAGGACTCGGGGAAAGGGAGGGACCGCGATGGGCTAGTTGCAGCCGCAGCCGCTGCCGCCCACGCCGCGACCGCCGGTGGAGGCCTCGCGCGAGAAATAGATGTGCTCGAACATCGTGTTGTGGAGCGGGTCGCGTCCCGGATTCATGGTGTAATCCGCCAGCGTGGCTCGCTCCCACGGCTGGACCTTGACGGTGGAGCACCCGCCGAGGAGCAGGCCGAGCCCGGCCACGGCGAGCAGCAGCAGCCGGCGATGGGATGGGCTCATGACTTTTCCTCCAGGAGCCGCACGATCTCCTCGCGGAGCGCGCGCAGGGTCGCTTCGCCGTGGTAACCGCTGTGCACCGCGCGCACCACGCCGTGGCGGTCGAGCAGGTACGAGGTGGGCATCGCCGGCACGCGGACCTGGGCGATCAGGCGCTGGCTTCCGTCGCGCACGGTTGGAAACGGCGGCCGGAACCTCGCCAGGAACTCGTCGTAGGGCGCGGCCGTCTTGTCGATGCTGACGGCGAGCAGGATGAAGCCCCGCGGCGCCAGCTCGCGCTGCAGGTCGCCATAGGCCGGGAAGGACGCCTTGCACGGCGCGCACCACGTCGCCCAGAAGTCGACCAGCACGACCTGGCCGGCACAGGCCGGGACCGAGCCCTCGAGCCCATAGGCCGACAGGTTGGGGAAAGGCTGGCCGACCTTGAGCTGGGCCGCCGCGCACAGGGGCAGGACGAGGCCGAGGGCCAGTCCACGCAGGATCTTAGTGAGGTACGACATAATTGAAAAAGCCGCGGGTCTGGTAGCGCGCGTCGGCCGTGACGATGCAGCCTTCGGCGCCCACCGTGTCCTGGATGAACTTGATGCCCTCCGGCGGCGGCAGGATGAACGCGGTGGTGGAGAGCACGCCGGCCTGCACGCAGCTCGGCGCGATGACCGTCACCTGCCGGGCGCCATGGGCGACGGGCCGGCCCGTCCGCGGGTCGAGGATGTGCCCGTAGCGGACGCCGTTGAGGGTGAAGCTGCGCCGGTAGTCGCCGGATGAGGCGACGCCGCGGTCCAGGAGCGCAAGGCTGCCCCAGCAGGATTCGCCGGGTGCGAACGGATCCTCGAGGCCGATGTGCCACGCGGGCTTGCCCGGGGCCGCGCCCACGGCCCGCAGGTCGTGGCCGAAGTCGATCAGCGCGCTCGCCATGCCGAAGCGCCGGGCCAGCTCGGCGACCATGTCGACCGCGTACTCCTTGCCCCACCCGCCCAGGTCGATCGCCATGCCCGGCACGGGCAGGAAGATCCCTCCCGGCGTGCGCTGCACCTTGGCCCAGCCAACCAGGCCCCGGGCCGCCTCAATCTCGGAGGCGGACGGAAGCCGGGGCACCGGCGCCTTGTAGTCCCACAGCCGCATCAGGGGCAGCGCCGTGGCATCGAGCAGCCCGGCGCTCAGCCGGTGGATCGCGGCGCAGATGTCGAGCAGCCGGTCCGCCTCCTCGTCGACCTCCACCCAGTGCCTCCCGGCAGCGGCGTTGATCCGGCTGACCAGGCTGTCGGGCCGGTATCGGGAGTACTTCGCCTCGAACGACTCGACCCACGCCACCGCCGCCGCCTCGAAGCGCTCCCCCGCCACCGCCTCGTCCGTGGCATATTGGATGAGGCACTCGGTGCCGAGCGCGGACCAACGCCGCTGCCGGAGGCGGGGCAGCGTCGACGGACGGAACGGAGCGGCAGTGGCGGCCATGGCTCAGTAGGTGAACTTGACGCCGAGCGTGATCGTGTTGGCGCGGCAGAACGCGTCCGACGGCGTGACGTGGTCGAGGCCGCGCGCCACGTAGCGGTTGTACGCGGCATCGAGCGCCAACCAGGGCCGCACGGTCCAGACGACCTTCAGCCCCAGGTCCACGCTGTGCATGTACGACAGGCGGTAGTCCGACGAGTAGAACGGCGCCTGGCCGGTGCCCGTCTCGCCCAGGACCGGCTCGTAGGTCGTCACCACGCCCGCCCGGTCCAGGTCGACGTAATAGAAGTCGGCGGCGGACTGCCGGTAGTACCGGATCGACGGCTGAAGCACGACCCGCTCGCCGAGCTTCTGGAGCCACAGCAGCGAAACCGTGTGGCTGTTGATCCCGAACGTGTCGTGGTAGTACCGGTACGAGGCATCGAGCGCGCCGTGCAGGCGCTCGAAGTTGTGGTTCAGCCCGGCAAAGAGGCTGACCTTGTCCTTCCGGCGCGGACGGTTCTCGGGCACCGTGTAGTAGAAACCCGGGTCGAGATCGAGGCGCGTGGTCGACACGATCTTGTAGGGATCGCTCATGAACCCGCGCGACAGGCCCACCGAGACATTGGCGGTGACCGACGTGTCCGGGTCGAGCAGCTGGATCACGCCGAGGAGGAAATCGTCGCCGGTCTTCGGGCGCTTCACGGTCCAGCCCAGCTTCTCCTCGTTGATCCGGTCGTCCGTGCGGCCATAGCCGACGAGCAGGCTGGTGTTCTTCTCGTTGAAGTCGGTGACGGTGTTGAGCGACCAGCCGTTCGAGACGTAGTCGCTCTCGCGGCTGTTGGCGAAGCCGACGGTCACGTTCACCCGGGTGAACTGGTGGGCAACCGTCACGTCCCACGCCTTCCGCCGGTCCTGCATGTGCGCCGTCGGCACCGGGTCGCCCGGCGCGGCGGGCTTCTCGCCCGTGGGCGTCGCGCCGGCGATCGCATCGATCAGGCCCATCGCGCTCACGTGGGTGCTGGTCGACAGGTCCGACTCCAGCTGCGCGTACTGGGAGTCGACCCGCACGCGGTCGCTGGCCTCCTGCCAGGACTGGTTCTTGAACGCCAGGGAGGTTTCGGCGCGGGCGGCGCGCGGGCCTCCGACGGAGAGCAGGGTGGCGAACAGGAGGCTGCGGCCGGGCGCGAAAAACGCGCGTGTCGAGGTGCGTCGCATAAATTTCGGGGGCGGAGAATTACGTACCGACTTCCCGACTCAAGCCCGGTTCGCGCCGTTTTGGTCAAAATGGTTTCAAAATCATCCGCGCGCTGGCGGTAGTCTGTTTCTGGGTACTGCGGTCCGCGAAATTTCTGTGAAGGCCGGCGGGCGGCAGCCCTGCGCAATCGCCGCTGGACCCGGCCCGCGCCGCCTGCGACGCTGGCGCCATGCGCGTCACGCCCATCAACAGCGCCGAGGCCATCTTCGAGCCGTTCTTCGACGAACGCCTGAACGAGCTCGACCAGTGGACCGTCGACGCCCCCGGCGCCTCCGGCCTGCGCCTCACGCCCAGCTGGGCCTTCACGATCTACCAGTGGGAGCGCCCGGCACCCGACGGGCTCGTGCTCCGGATGCGGCGCGCGTACGACCGGCTCGACTGCGGCGCGTATGACCGGCTGCTCGTGACCATCAACGCGCCCGAGGACAGCCGGATCACGCTGCGCGCCGACACGGACCGCGGACCGCGGTCGCGCGTCGGGGAGCCGACCGGCCCGCTCCGGCGGGAGGAGGCGCTCGAGCTCGACGGCGCCACCCGGATTCTCTCCCTGACGGTGGAGGTGCGCCAGGGCCGGCCGACGGCGGGTTCCGGCTGGCTGCTGTGGTTCGGCCTGCAGCACTCCGGACGGCTGCCGGCGCATCTCGCCCAGTGGACCGGCTACGACGAGCGCTGGGAGAAGTACCTCCAGCCCCCGGAGTTCCAGCCTGCCTTCGAGCCCACCTACGGCCTGCTGATCAGCCGGGAGGAACTGGCGGCCGTCCGGCAGGCCTTCGAGCGCGACACCCTGATGACCCGCGAGCTGCGGGCCGGCGCGGACACCGCCCGGCGGGTGCGCCCCGAAAGCCTGATCGGCGAGCACATGCCCTTCTGGAGCGCGAACGTCCTGCGGCGGGAGCGCGACCAGAACAAGCTGCTGTCCCTGCACGGCCCGATCCTGGCGCAGGCCGGCGTGCTGTGGCGCGACCCCGCGCTGGGCCGCCTCGCGGCGCGCTTCGCCATGAGCATCGTGCACTGCGGCCACTGGGAGGACGTGTTCTACGCGAACTGCCCCGGCAGCACCTGGGAACAGCGCGGCTTCGTGCAGGCGATCGCGACGTGGGACTGCGCGCTGATCCTCGACCTCTGCGGCGAGTGGTTCACCCCGCTGGGCCGCGACCTCATCCTGCGGCGGATCGCGACCGAGGCGCACGGCCGGATGTGCCAGGCCTCGTGGTGGTGGGAATACATGTACCAGGGCAACCAGCTCGCGTGGATCACGCCCGCGCGCCTGTACGGGCTGCTCCTCCTCGAGCGCCACATGCCGTGGCAGCATCTCCCCTACCCGAAGCCGCCGACCTCCCGCGTCGAGCCTCACACCGAGGCGGCGTGGGAGAACCTCCAGGACAACCTGGCCAAGGCCCTGCTGCCGGACGGCGGCTACCTCGAGGGCGTCTCGTATTTCACCTACACCGCGCGGCAGGCGTTCCTCGCCGCGCAGCTCTACGGCCGCGGCCGGGGACGCGACCCGCGCGCGCTGGTCGCCCCGGCGCTGCTGCGCACGGACCGGCTGGCGGAGATGCTGCTCTCCACGGACCGCGACCAGGACATGATCCTCACGGGCGACGCGGTGTTCCCGGTGAGCGAGGGCCTCGCGTTCCTCGCCTGGCTGATGCCGCAGTCGCACTGGGTCACCATCTACCGCAAGTCCACGCGCCGGGCCGGCGCCGCGCCGCTGCTCCTGCCGCTGCGGCTCGACCGGGAAATCCCGGCCGAGGGCCCGCCGCTGCGGGCGTTCTGCGAGATGCCGGACACCGGGCTCATGTGCTCGGTGCGCGAGCACGCCGGCGAACGCGTCAAGCTGCTCGTGATGGGCAACCGCGCGAATGGCGACCACCAGCACGAGGACAAGGGGAGTTTTGTCCTCGAGTTCGCCGGCGACAGCCTCGCCCTCGACTTTGGCGTGCTCGACTACGCCAATCCGGTGACGGACCTCCTCAAGCAGGCCCAGCGGCACTGCATGCTGACGCCCTGGGACGACACCGAGCGGCCGCACCCGCGCAACCCGATCCCGGCCGACATCCGGCCCGTCGGCTCCGGCGACGCCACCCGCTTCCACGCCAGCATGGACCTGGCGGCCGGCTGGGAGGGCTCGTTTGGACGCTGGGTGCGGACGTGGGACTCCCCCGAGCCCACCCGGCTGGTGATCACGGACGAGTGGTCCGTCACCCGCGGCCGCGGCGTCATCTTCCACTGGACCACGCGCCTGCCCATCCGGCGCGAGGGCGACACGATCGTGATCGAGGGCGTGCGCGCCCGGGCCACGATCGCGATTCCCGCCGGGGTGGAGGTCGCGATCGAGGAACTGCCGCTGCAGGATCCGCGGCGCGCGAGCCAGGAGACCGTCTACCACGGCGCGAGCAACCGGCGGCAGGACACGATCCGTCCCGGCGAGGGCAGCCTGTTTGGCTGGGCGCACGCGCCGGTCCAGCCGCGGTTCACGTTCCGCCAGGCCGGCACGTCCGGCACGCTGCGCGTCGAGGTGACGCTGGCGCTGAAGTGACCGGTCAGCGCCGGAGCCGGCGACGGGCCCCGAGCCCCAGCACGCCGAGGCCGGCCGCGAGCAGCGCGTACGTCGACGGCTCGGGCACCGCCTGGAAGTCCATGGTGACCGAGGTCGCGAGGTAATTCACCGCAAACGTGTACGTCTGCGACGCGTAGGTGGCCGAGATCAGGTCGCCCGAGTTGGGCAGGCCGGCGAACGTGCCGGTGATGCCGAAGGTGCCGCCGCTGATATTGAGCAGCGTGTAGGTGGTGCCGGGGGTCGGCGCGCCGAGCAGCTGGAGGTTGAGCGTGAGGATCCCGGCGCCGAGGTCCACGTTGGCCGTCGGATTGGTGAAGGTGATCTTGTCGGCGCTGGTGCCGTTGACCTCCATGACGAGCGACGCGGGCGCCGAGACGAGGAAGGTGCTGCTCAGGAACGTCAGCGTGCCGATCGAGTTGCCCGGGGCGAGCGTGCCGCCGGCGAGGTTCAGGTTGCCGCTGATCGTGCCGGAACCCATGACCGTGCCCGTGCTGCCGTTGGTGAGGTAGGTGCCGGCGTAGAGGGTGCCGCTCTGGACGTTGACCACGCCCTGGTTGGTCAGCGGCGACTGGAGCACCACATTGCCGCCATTCACGACCACGGAACCGGCGGCGGTGTTGGCGAACGAGTAGCCGCCGGAGTTATAGCCCAGGTAGAGGTAGCCGGCGTTGGACGTGATCGTGCCGGAATTCGTGAACGTGCGGCTGTAGAGGCTGGCGCTGCCTCCGGTCTGGGTGATCGTGCCCTGGTTGGTGATCGCGGTGCCCGTGCTTGAATCGCTGTAGACGTTGGGGGTGCCGGTGATGGACGTCGCCGCGTCGATCGTGAGGCCGTTGTTCACCCCGGTCACGTAGATCGACGATCCGCTGCCCATCGTGATGGTCTTCCCCACGAGCGAGCCGACCTGCTGCCAGTAAACCGTGTTGTTGGAGCCGAAGGACGCGTTCGCGCCGGTGAACGTGGTGCCGTTGAGCCAGTAGAGATAGGCGCTGCTGCCGGAAAACGCGAAGTCGCCGCTGAGCGTCACGCCATTGAGCGTGCCCGAGCTGTTGAACGCCACCGCGCCGGACGCGATCGTGCCGCCGTTGATCGTGGCGCCATACAGCTCGAGCAGCCCGCCGGTGATGGGCGACAGGATGCTGGCAGTATTATCCAGGGTGCCGGTCAACAGCGCCCGGCCGCCCGAGGTGAGCTGGATGTTGCCGAGGTTGGCGGTGACATAGTTGCCGCCAAAGCGGAACTGGCCGAAATTCTGGGCGACCATCGTGCCGGTGTTCGCAAAATTGCCGTTGAGGTAAACGATCGTGCCGCTGCCGTCGGCGGTCACGCTGCCCGTGTTGTAGGAATTGTAGCCCGCCGACGCGTAACCCAGGTACAGCGAGCCGCCCGTCGCCGTGATCGACCCGGAGTTCGTGAACGACGGCGCATAGATCGAGGCCGAGTTGCCGGTGTGGTTGATCGCACCCTGGTTGGTGAAGCTGACGCCGGTGCTGCCGTCGGAGTAGAAGCTGGTGGAGCCCGTGACGGTGGTGGTCGGGTCGAGGGTCAGCGCGTTGTTGGTGCCGGTCAGGTAGAAGGCCGAGCCATTGCCCGTCGTGATGGTCTTCCCGGTCAGCGTGCCGACTTGGCGCCAGTAGATATATGCGCTGTTGGCCAGGCTCGCCGTGCTGCCCGTGAACGCGGTGCCGTTCTGGAAATACACATACGAACTCGTGTTCGGCAGGTTCAGGTTGCCCGAGAGGGTGACGCCGTCGAGGTAGCCGCCGCTGCTCGTGAACGTGATCGCCGACGGAGCCAGGGTTCCGCCGGAAATCGTGGCGCCAAACAGCTCAAACGTGCCCCCGGTGGGCGCCGTGATCGTGCCGACGGTGTTGTCCACCGTGCCGTTCAGCAGCGCCCGGCCGCCGGACGACAGCACGACGTTGCCAAGATTGGCGGCGGTCGTGGTGCCGTCGAAGCGCACGATGCCGAAGTTCTGCGCCGTGATCGTGCCGGTGTTGTTGACGTTGCCCCGCACGTAGAGGTTCGTGCCCGAACCGTCGACCACCAGGCTGCCGGAGTTCGTGCCGTTGTAGCCCGCCGACGGATAGCCGAAGTACAGCGTGCCGCCCGTCGCCGTGATCGTGCCGGCGTTCGTGAAGTTGCTCGCGTAGATCGAGGCGGAACTCCCGTTGTGGGTGAGATTGCCCTGGTTCGTGAACGACGTGTTCACGCTGCCGTCGGAATAGAAGTTCAGGTATCCGGTCGCCGTCGTCGCCGCGTCCAGCGTCAGCGAGCTGTTCGTCCCGGTCAGATAGAAGCCGGCGCCGGTGCCGATGCTCAGGGACTTGCCCGCCAGGGTCGCGATCTGCTGCCAGTAGACGAAGGCCGAACTGGCCAGCATCGCGTTCGCCCCGGTGAACCCGGTGCCGCTGTCAAAGCGGACATAGGCGCCCGAGACCGACAGGCTGAGATCGCCCGTGATGGTCACCCCGCTCAGGTAGCCGCCACCCGTGGAGAACCCGAGCGAGGTCGGGGCCACGGTGCCGCCCGTGATCGTGCCGCCATACAGCTCGAACGCACCGCCGGTTACCGACGGCAGCGTTGACGAGGCGTTGTTCACCGTGCCGTTCAGCAGCGCGCGGCCGTTCGTCGCGATCACCACGCCGTTCAGGTTCGAGGAACTCGTCGTGCCGTCGAAGCGCAGGATGCCCGAGTTCTGCGCCGTCATCGTGCCGGTGTTGTTGATGTTGCCCCGCACGTAAATGGTCGTGCCCGAGCCGTCGGCCACCAGGTTGCCGGAATTCGTGCCGCTGTAGCCCGCCGACGGATAGCCGAAGTACAGCGTGCCGGCCGTCGCCGTGATCGTGCCGGCGTTCGTGATGTTGCTCGCGTAGATCGAGGCGGTCCCGCCGGTATGCGTGAGATTGCCCTGGTTCGTGAACGACGTGTTGGCGCTGCCGTCCGAATAGAAGTTCAACACACCCGTCGCCGTCGTCGCCGCGTCCAGCGTCAGCGAGCTGTTCGTCCCCGACAGGTAGAAGCCGGCGCTGGAGCCGATGGTGAGGGCTTTCCCGGCCAAAGTGCCCGCCTGCTGCCAGTAGACAAAGGCCGAGTTCGCGATCAACGCGTTCGCCCCCGTGAATCCCGTGCCGCTGTCGAAGCGGACGTAGGCGCCCGAGACCGCGAGGTTGAGGTCGCCCGTGATGGTCACCCCGCTCAGGTAGCCGCCGCTGGTGGTGAACTGCAGGTTCGCCGGCGCCACGCTGCCGCCCGAGATCGTGCCGCCATACAGTTCAAACGCGCCGCCGGTCACGGACGGCAGCGTGGACGAGGCGTTGTTCACCGTGCCGTTCAGCAGCGCGCGGCCGTTCGTCGCGATCACCACGCCGTTCAGGTTCGAGGAACTCGTCGTGCCGTCGAAGCGCAGGATGCCCGAGTTCTGCGCCGTCATCGTGCCGGTGTTGTTGATGTTGCCCCGCACGTAAATGGTCGTGCCCGAGCCGTCGGCCACCAGGTTGCCGGAATTCGTGCCGCTGTAGCCCGCCGACGGATAGCCGAAGTACAGCGTGCCGGCCGTCGCCGTGATCGTGCCGGCGTTCGTGATGTTGCTCGCGTAAATCGAGGCGGACCCGCCGTTCTGCGTGAGATTGCCCTGGTTCGTGAACGACGTGTTCGCGCTGCCGTCGGAATAGAAATTCAGGTATCCGGTCGCCGTCGTCGCCGAGTCCAGCGTCAGCGAGCTGTTCGTCCCCGACAGGTAGAAGCCGGCGCCCGAGCCAATCGTGATGGCCTTCCCGGCCAGCGTGCCCGCCTGCTGCCAGTAGACAAAGGCCGAGTTGCCCAGCGTCGCCGTGGTCCCCGTGAAATTGGTCCCGCCTTGGAAGTAGACGTACGAGCTGGTGGTCGACAGGTCCAGGTTGCCCGTCAGGCTCACGCCATTCAGGTAGCCTCCACTGGTGGTGAACTGGAGGCTCGCCGGCGACACGTTGCCGCCCGAGATCGTGCCGCTGACCAACTCGAACTTGCCGCCCGTCGGGGTGGGCAGGGTTGACGACGCGTTGTTGATCGTGCCGGTCAGCAGCGCCCGGCCGTTCGTGGCGAGCTGCACCGTGCCGAGGTTGGCCGAGGTGTTCGTGCCGTCGAAGCGCAGGACGCCGAAATTCTGCGCCACCAGGGTGCCGGTGTTGTTGAAGTTGCCGCGGATGTACACCGTCGTGCCCGATCCGTCCGCCGTGATCGTGCCCGAGTTGAACGTGTTGTAACCGACCGACGGCGAGCCCACGAACAGGGTGCCGGCGTTGGCCGTGATCGTACCCGAATTGTTCAGCGTCGCCGCATAGAGGTAGCCGGTGCCCGCCGTGTTGGTCAGCGTGCCCTGATTCGTGATCACCACCCCGGTGCTGCCGTCGCTGTAGAAATTCAGGTTGCCCGTCGCCGTCGTCGCCGCGTCCAGCGTCACGGCATTGTTCACGCCAATCACATAGATGCCGGAACCGCTGCCCAGCGTGAACGCCTTGCCCGACAGGGTGCCGACCTGCTGCCAGTAGATCCAGGACGATGGACCCACCAGGTTGACGTTGGCGCCCGAAAAGGTGGTCCCGCCGAGAAACGTCGCGACGACATTGCTGTTAACCTGGATGTCCCCGGTGATGCTCTGCCCGTTGTACGAGCCGGACAGGATCGTCTGACCGCGGAGTCCCGCCAGCGCGGCAAAAAGCGCGATTGCCAGAAACGCAGCCAGGCGCCGCGCCGGACGTACTGTGACAGTGGGGTTCATGTCGGGCTCAGCGTGCGGCGGAATTAGACAGTTTTGACGAAGTCAGGAAAGCCTGAAAACGCCGATAATCTGCAACAACGAAGCCAAGATATTCGTGCCTGAGGGTTTCCACCGAAGTCACTGACCCTCGAAATCGACCCGAAGGCGCCGTGAGGAACCCGCCATCGAAGCTCGAGGCCCGTGACGCGGAACCGGGCCGATTTGGGACGGCGACGAGCCTACCTCACTGGAAAAAGGCTTTGCCTGCGCGGATTCAGCCCGTTTCTTCGGCGCGTGTCCCCCGCCCCATCGGCTGCCCCCTCGTCCTCGTCCGCTCCGACGCGACGCCGGTGGACCATCTGGCTGGCCGCGGCGGGTCTCGGCTGGGCGCTGCTGGTGACCGGGACCTTTCTTTTTCGGCGTGAGTCGCCGACCCCGCCACCGCCCAATCGCCCGATCGAGTCCGCGCTCGAGCCTGATTTCGTCACCTCGGACAGCTGCCGCTCCTGCCATCCGGGCAACTATGCCAGCT
>CAZUQB010000014.1:0-10738 GCA_964622405.1 uncultured Opitutaceae bacterium
GATCGGATCATCGTGAACGCCAAGCTGCGCCGGACGCTGGGCTGGGAGCCCCGTTATCCGAGTTACCGGGAAGGATTCGCGTCGCTGCTGCGCGAGCCGCCGACCTGAGGTGCGGCGGTGCCATTGGGAACGCGCGGGAAAAACTGAACGGCAGGCACTGGCGCGCCGGGATCGGGCTCGGATGGCGCCAGGAGGTTTCGGCCCTCACGCGAGGCCGACCGGCCGAGGACCGCAAAATTGTTGTCGCGTTGCCGGGCCGAATGGCATCCTTGGCGGCAAACCTTCAACCCAATTCACCATGGCCGGAGTCGGAACCCTTCTCAAACAAGCCCAGAAAATGCAGCGTGGCATCGAGGCGCTCCAGGCGCAGCTCGAGGCCAAGGAAATCGAGGTCACGAGCGGCGGCGGCGCCGTGAAGATCAAGGTCAGCGCCTCGGGGAAGTTCCTCGCGCTGACGCTCGATCCGGAGTTCCTGAAGGAGGACGCCAAGACGGTGTCCGACACCCTGCTGGCCGCCGTTCAGGACGCCGCCAAGCAGGCGAAGACCTATCACGACGCCGAGATGGAAAAGGTGACCTCGGCGTTCAAGCTGCCCGGCGGGTTTTGATGAATTGCGGATTGCGGATCGCGAATTGCGGATTGGGGAAACGAAAATCCGCGCCTGGTGATTCTTGTTCTACCTGACCTTCCTCGAAGGGCTCATCAATCCGCAATCCGCGATCCGCAATCCGCAATCCCATGACTCCGCAGTTCGAGAAGCTGCAGAAGCACCTGAAGCAGCTGCCCGGCTTGGGCTACCGCTCGTCGGAGCGGATTGCGCTGCACCTGCTGGTGGAGAAGCCCGAGCGGCTGCCGGCGCTGGTGGAGGCGTTGCAGGAGGCGGCGCGGGCGGTGCGGCGCTGCACGCGCTGCGGCAATCTGGCCGAGGGCGAACTGTGCGCGATCTGCGGCGACGCCCGCCGCGACGGCGGCGTCGTGTGCGTGGTGGAACACGTGCCCGACCTGGTTGCGGTCGAGCGCAGCGGGGCGTACCGCGGGTGTTACCACGTGCTGCACGGCAAGCTCTCGCCGATCCACGGCGTCGGTCCGGGCGACCTGAACTTTGCCGCATTGCTGGCGCGCGTCGCCGCCGGCGACATCCATGAGCTGATTCTCGCGCTGTCGAACGACGTGGAAGGCGAGGCGACCTGTCATTATCTGACCGAGCAGCTCGCCGCGGCGGGCCGGCCGGTGAAGGTGACGCGGATCGGCTTCGGTATCCCGAGCGGCGGCGGCGTGCTCTATGCGGATTCCGTCACGCTCAAGAGCGCGCTCGAAGGACGCCGGGACTACACGTGAGCGCCTGCGGTGGGAGCGCCGCTGACGGAAAGGAAGGCGTGGCGGCCGAAGGCAGGCCGGACTGTGATTCGGGATTGCGGCGCTGCCTCCGATCCCTTTGCTAGGCCGAGTTGTTTCGCGGGCGTAGTATATCGGCTATTATGTGTGCTTCCCAAGCATGAGAGGCGGGTTCGACTCCCGCCGCCCGCACCAACTCCGGAAGCCCGCTTGGCGGGAGCGACTCGTCACTTAATTGGGCTGCGCCCAGAGCTGTCGGAAACTATCCAGGCGCTCGTCTGACTCCGTCTCGGCTAGAGCATCTTAACCAGACTCGTAGCCGCAAAGATGCGCAAAACGCGCAAGAAATTTCCGCCGCCGCGGTACACCCGAATAAAGGGATGGACTGAGACTGATGATACCGCTGCAACCATGACCATGTTCGGATCGGTCTGCGCTCTTTGTGCGTTCTTGCGGCTATACTTTTTGTGAAACTGCTCTAGCCACCCGTTTCTCTCGTTTTTCTCCGTGAGGAAGTGAGGTCTTGCGCCCCGGGACCACGCGCCGCAGGTGATCTAATTGGAGACTGTGGGAGCGCGGAATAGCGTAAAGAGCTTTAATATAGCTACTACCGAGATCGCTGAAGACTAGGCCTCCGGGCGGAGCCGCTCTGATTCTGCCTCACCGGCGTGTAGGGCGATGCCGGGCGTAATAGTACTGCCGTCCAACCGCTTGCTAACCACTTAGGGAAATCCCTTAATCCGCCCGCCCAACCGGTTTCGGTTGGGTTTCACATATCATAACCGTACCACCCCCATAAAAGAAAGTCAGACCATGAAACAGCAGTCCCAGAAGGGTTTCACCCTCGTCGAAATCATGATCGTCGTCGTCATCATCGGCCTCCTTGCGGCCATGGCGATTCCGGCGTTCCAGAAGGTCCGTCAGTCCTCGCAGGACAAGGCGGTGCTCAACAACGCTCGTCAGCTCTCGGCCGCCGCCGACCAGTACTACCTCGAGAACGGTGTCTCGACGGTCACGCTCGGTTCGCTCGTCGGTTCCGCGAACTACGTGAAGGCCCTCAACCTGGTTGCCAACGAGACCTACCCGGGCGGCTACACGCAGGGCGTCACGATCACGATCACCGGCGTCGCCGGCGTGCGCACGATCACGTACTCGCCGTAATTCCGGACATTCCCGTCCAGTCCTCGAGCCGCCCGCCCGCCGGGCGGCTTTTTTGCGTCCAATTTTTCCACCCCCGGCGCCGGGGGCGCGCGCAAAAGAGGTTTGAGCCGCTCGCGGCAGACTCCAGCTTGGGGGCATGGTCCAACGCCGGGCACTTCTGACGCGACTCGGGGCGGCCGGGTTGTTCGTCCTGCTGGCGGCGGGCCCGGTGCAGGCCGTGGACGTGGTGGTGCCGGATCTCGCGGCGCTCGCGCGGCGCCTGCCGACGCGCCTGCCGCCGCCGCCGGCTTGGCGGGCCGAGGCCTCGGGACGGCTCTGGCAGATCGAGGAGGTGACCGCGCAGTTTCGGGCCGCGACGTCGCGCCCGCCCCAGATCAACCACGTGCGCTCGGCCTTCGTGCGCCCGAACCTGGCGTGGCTGCGCGCCTACATCGACTGGTTCGGCAATCTCCGCGACCCGCTGCAGCTGCGGTTCAACGACGAGCAGTTCGACTGTGACAAATACTCGCGGTGCTTCGCCGCCTTTGCCGACCTGCTGGCCATGCAGGCGGGCGAGACCCGCGGGCCGATCGCGGTGGGCTGGGCTATTGTCTACAATGCCAACTCGTTCGCCGGGATCAGCGCCGGCATCTCCCACTCGGTCGTGATCGTCGGCACCACCGAGGGCGTGTACGTCGTCGAGCCGCAGAACGGCGAGATGGTGCCGCTGGCCGAATATCCCAACCGCGACACGCTGCTCGCGGTCTACCTGTAGCCATGAAGCTGCTCCGGGGCGTTCTCCTGCTGCTGGGACTTCCGCTGCTCGCCGCCGGGGACCGGCCGAGCCTGCTCCTGCCGCAGCTGCCGCCGCCGCAGCTGGTGCAGGACAAGTTCGGCACGGTGCGCCGGATCGGCCTGCTGTGGTTCCTGCGCGGGCTGCAGGAGGGCGGGGTGCGCGGCTACGAGGATCTCGACCTCGTCGATGCCGAGTACGTGGTGATCGACAGCCGGTCGCTCCCGACGCTCGCGGCCTGGCTGGAGGCCGCCTGCCGGAGCGTGGGCGCCGACGTGCGGGTGGCGCGGCAGGGCCCGTATGACGGCATGATCTTCTCCCGCCTGCTCGAGGTCGGCGCCAGCCTGTCGTCGCTCCGCGAACGCGACACCCCCCTGGCCATGCCCATCGGCGTGATCATCTGCGAGCGCCGGCACCCGTGGGGCGCCGTGCCGGGCGACGGCGAGCGCGATGCCTATATTCTCATCGCCACCGAGCGCGGCCTGCTGATCTATGATCCGCCCACGCGGCAGTTGTGCCCGCTGGCGGATTACCCCAACAATACCTCGGTCTTCAAAATCCAGTTCTAGCCCATGCGTGTGCCGTTCCTCCAGCGCCTCCCGGTCCGCCTTGCGGGGCTGATTCTGCTCCTCGGCTTCGTGCTGGTGCCGTTGATCGCGGAATTCGAGCGCCGCGCGGCCGAGCGGATCGTGCTCCAGCAGGCCGAGCTGCAGTCCGCCACCGCGACGATCGCGGTGGTCAAGGGCCTCCAGGACACCATGCGGGCGGTGGAGTCCGCCGTGAAGCTGGTCGCGCAGGATGTCGAGGGCCGGAATCTTACGCCCGCCGAGGCCGACCGGCTGATCCAGACCGTCATGGCGAACAGCCCGGCGCTGTCGGAATTCGGGCTCACGTTTGAGCGCGGCGCGCTGGACGCTCGGACCGAGCGGTTCGGCCATCACCTCTACCGTTCGGGCAGTCACCTCACGCTGCGCGACTTGGCGGCGCCCGACTACCAGTACTGGACGCATGACTGGTACACCGACGCGCTCACCCGCGGCGGGCCAATGTGGACCGAGCCGGTGCAGGAGACGGGCGGCTCGAACACGCGGCTGGTGCGGGTGACGGCGCCGTTCTACCAGACGCGCGACGGGCGCCGCGTGGTCGCGGGGGTCGTGACCGCGGGCCTGACGCTCGACTGGGTGCGGCAGCTCATGCTCGAGAACGAGTTCTTCGATTCCGGGTACGTGATCGTCTACTCCCGCAGCGGCCGGATCATCACGCACCCCGACCCGAAGGTGGTCCTGGTCGAGACGATGGACTCGCTGGCGCAGAAGACCGATGACGCCGAGCTGGGACAGATCTACCAGCGCACCTCCTCCAACCGGCAGGGGTCGGTGTCGTATCTTTCGCACAGCCTCGGCCAGCGCGTGCACGAGAATTACAAGCCGGTGCAGCTCGGCGGCTGGGGCGTGATTGTCGGCTATGAGGAGAAGGAGTTCCTGCGGCAGGTGACCGCCTTCCGGTGGATCACGCTGGTGTCGCTCGGCGCGACCCTCGTCGTCCTGGTCGTGATCGTGCTCTGGTCGGCGCGCGTCGCGCTCCGCCCGCTGGGCCGCCTGACGGAGGTCGCGGCGGAGATCTCCCAAGGCCAGCTCGACTCGCCGCCGGTCACGCCGGAGCGCGAGGACGAGGTGGGCCGGCTGGCGCGGACCTTCGCGGTCATGCAGGGCGCCCTGAAGCGCAACCGCGAGCTGGAGCAGGCCGTGCAGCGCCACGCCGACGAGGTGGCGGCCACCAACGCGCGCCTCAAGAGCGAGGTCCTGGAGCGGCGCTGGAGCAACCAGGCGCTGGAGCACCAGCTGCGCTACGACCAGCTCATCATCAACTCGTTCACGGACCCCGTGATCGTGTGCACGAAGGCGCTTAACATCTCCCGGGTAAACTCGGCGGCCGTGCGGCTGAGCGGCCGGTCGGCCAGCGAGCTGATCAACTCGCCGCTGGCGACCCTGCTGCGGCTGGATGACGCCGAGGGGGCGACGACGGAAGCACTCGCGTCCCTGGTGACCGCGCTCAAGGAAGGCCGTGACGTGCGCGGCGCCCGGGCGGTCTTCCTGCCGCAGTCCGGGGCGGCCATCCGCGTGCGGCTCACCCTGTTCCCGATCCGGGACCAGGACAAGGTGGTCGGCGGCGTGTGCATCTTCCATCTCGAGGCCACGGCTCCCCGCGCCACCTGAACCGCGTCGACCGCCCTCCCATCTCCTGCTGCATGAAAAAGCACATCCTGATCGTCGACGACGAGGCGGACATCCGCGAACTCCTGGCCGAATACCTCAGCCAGTTTGGCTACCGGATCACAGCCGTGGGCACGCCCGACGACGCCCAGCGCGTGGTGGCGAAGGACCTGCCGGCGCTCATCATCTCGGATCTCCAGCTGGAGGACTCGGACGGGCTTTCGATGGTGCGGGCAATCAAGGACACGCACCCCGCCATGCCGGTTCTGCTCCTGACGGGCATTCACTTCGACCCCGAGGTGGTGCGCACGAAGCTGAGCAAGACCGTGACCTCCTACCTGCAGAAAACCGTGGCGCTCGAGCGGATCGTCGCCGAGGTGCGGCACCTGCTGAACGAGGGGCCGCCGGCGACGGAACCGAAGCAGCCGTAGCGGACCCTGGTGGCGGCCGGTCAATGCGCGCGCCGGGATGGGGCCCGGCGCGGCTCCATCACGGCGCGATCGCCGGCACGAAGGGCGAGGCCGAATGGGGTTTCACCATGGTCGGGAGCTCGAACCAGAAGCGGGCGCCCCGGCCGGGGGTGCTTTCGACGCCGACCTGGCCGCCGAGCTTTTCCACGATGCGGCGGACGATGGAGAGCCCGAGACCGTGGCCGACGGCCCGGACCGTCGTGATGCGGGTGAAGGGCACGAACATGGCGCGCTGCATCTCGGCGTCGATGCCCGGGCCGTAGTCCTGCACCCAGAAGCGCACGGAAAGTCCGTCCGCGGCGCGATCGGCGCCCAGCGTGATGCGGGGCCGCGGGCCGGCGTATTTCACGGCGTTGCTGATGTAGTTCACCCAGACCTCGATGATCCACGGCCCGTGGCCGTACGCCTCGGGCCAAGCGGACGGCTGTTCGATCGTGGCGCCGTGGCGCTGGATCAGCTGCTCGAGACGCATGATGGACTCCTGCACGGCGCCGGCCATGTCGACCGGCTGGGAATCCACGTGCTGCCGGCGGACGCCGGCCAGCACGAGCAGCTCCTCGATGATGCTGCCCAGCCGGCTCGCCGCGTGCAGCGCCTCGGCCTGGTCATGCCGCGCGCCCTTCAGGTCGCCCTTGTCGAGCGTGCGGGCCAGCAGCTCCAGGCGCATCGTCAGCGTGCAAAGCGGATTCTTCAGGTCGTGCGCGACGGTGTGCGCAAAGGCGTCGAGTTCGTCGAGCAGCTGTTTTTTCTCGAGCCGCGCATTGATCGAGTGGATCACCTCGTCCTCGGTGAACGGCTTGGTGATGAAGTCGTCCGCCCCGAGTTCCATTCCTTGGCGGGAGGCCGGCCGGTCCACCTTGGCCGAGATCACGATCACGGGAATCGTCCGCAGCGCGGGGTCCGCGCGCAGGTGGCCGATGAGCTGGAAGCCGTCCATGCCGGGCATCGAGATGTCGGTCAGGATCACCGCGGGGTTGTTGGCCTTGGCGGCGGCGAAGCCCTCGTTCCCGTTGGTGGCGACGAAGGGCACGAAGCCGTTCAGCTCGAGAATGTCGGCCAGGGTCTGGCGGACGGCCTCGTCGTCCTCGACGATCAGCACCTTGGTGCCAGCGTGGTGGTTCATGGCGGGGGGTGGGACGCGCCGTGGCGCGGGAAAGTCAGGGTAAATCGGATGCCCTTTTCCTCGGGGGCGTCAATCGCGACGGTGCCGCCGAGCAGCTCCGTCATACGCTTCACAATGCTCAGCCCGAGGCCGGTACCCTTGATCGTACCGACATTGGAGCCGCGCTCGAACGGCTCGAAGATCCGGCTGCGGTCGGCCACCGGGATGCCGATGCCGCGGTCCTGCACGGACACCTGGAAGCGCCGCTCGTCGGCGAGGAGCACCACGGTGACCAGTGCGCCGGGGGGAGAGTAGCGCACCGCGTTGCTCAGGAGGTTCGAGAGGATGTGGCGCAGCAGGGTGGAGTCGCTGGTGACGGGGTCCTCGAGCCCGCGGCAGAAGACCTCGACCGGATGCGCCTCGTGGTCGCCGACGCGGATCTCGTCGACCAGGCTCCGGACGAACGGCTCCAGCGCGAGCGGGGCCGGCTTCGGCTCGAGACGGTGCGCCTCCATCCGGTTGAGCGTCAGGAGATCGTCGAGCATCTCCGTCATGCGGCGGAGGGAGGTGGTGATGCGGTCGAACAGCTCCTGGCGCTTGGCGGGCGTCAGGCGCTCCATGTGGTTGGCGAGCAGCTCGGCCGAGCCGATGGCCGCGGCCATCGGCGTGCGGAACTCGTGGGAGGTGACCGAGACGAAGCGGGACTTCATGTCCGACACCTGGCGCTCCCGCTCCAGCATCGCAGCCGTCTCGGCCTCGAGCCGCCGGCGCTCTGTCACGTCCCGGGCGAACACCACGAATTCGTCGGGCCCGCTCGGCGCGGCGCGCAGCTCGAGGGTGACTCCGTTGCTGCCGGGCACGACCTCGCACTCCGCGGTGGCCGTGTGGCCGGACTCGAGGGCCTGGAGACCCAGCGGCCGGCTGAGCTCGACGAGGCGCGGCGGCGGCCCGGACGGGACCGGGGGCCCGAGCGCGGCCAGGACCCGGGGGCTGACCTCGCCGGCCTGCTGGTAGTGCAGGACGGTGCCGTCGGGCCGCAGGCGCATGACGACGTCGGGGATAGAATTGAGCAGGGCCTGGTACTGGCTGTTGCGGCTGGCCAGCTCGGCGGTGCGGACCGCGACCTTGGTCTCGAGCTCGGCATTGAAGCGCAGCAGCGTCTCGCGCGCCTCGACCTGAGCGGAGACATCCTGCAGGAGACAGATGTAGCCCAGCGTGCGATCCTCGGGTCCCAGCTCGCGCTTCGCGCCGACGAGGCCCCAGAACGAGCTGCCGTTCCGGCAGCCGAACCGCAGCTCGCGCGGCGTGGTCGGTGGCGGCTCCCGGCGCGACTCCGGGGTGGAGACCGCGAGGAAGGCGGACCAGTGCTGGCCGACAAGGGTCGGCGCGGTGGTGCCGAGCATGTCGGCGAGGTAACGGTTGGCGCGCGCCACCCGGCCGTCCGGGGTCGCCTCGAACATGCCGACGGTGGCGTGGTCGAAGATGGCGCGGAAACGCTCCTCGCTGTAGCGCAGCGCGAGGTGGACGCGGTTGGCCTCGGAGATGTCCTCCTTGAGGGCCACGTAATGGGTGGCGTGACCGGCCTGGTCGAAGATGGGGGCGATGACCGCCAGCTCGACGAAAACCTCGCCGGACTTCTTCCGGTTGTGCAGCTCGCCGCGCCAGACCTGGCCGGCCCGCAGCGCCTGCCACATCTCCTGGTACACCGCGGGGGGAGTGATCCCGGCCTTGAGCACGCGCGGATTCTGGCCCCGCACCTCCTCGAACGTGTAGCCGGACACGCGCGTGAACGCCGGGTTCACGTACTCGATCTGGCCCTCGAGGTTGGTGATCATGATCGAGAGCGGGGCCTGTTCCAGGGCGCGGGACATCTTGCGCAGGTCCATCTCGGCCCGCACCCGCGCGGTGATGTCGCGAGTGATGCCGAGGAGGCGGGTGAACCGGCCCTGGGCGTCGGCCATGATGGTCGACGAGACCTCGGCGCGCATCGTGGTGCCGTCCTTGCGGAGGAACGACACCTCGGTCACCTCATGCCGCGCGGATTCGTCGCCGGCGGTGAGGGCGGCCAGCCGCCGGCTCACGCCGTCCGACAGGAGGCGCTGGGTTTCCGGCGGCTGGAAGTCGCTCATCAGGCGCCCCACCATCTCGGCCGGATCGAAGCCCCGCTGGACGCGGGACGACGGGCTGACATAGAGGAACCGGCCGGTCTCGAGATCGCCGAGCCAGATGAGATCGGCCGTGCTGTCGGCGATCAGCCGGAAGCGCTCCTCGCTCTCGCGCAGGGAGGCCTCCATGCGGCGGCGCTCCGTGATGTCCTCCTTGAGGGCGGTGTAGTGGGTCGTCCGGCCGGAGGCGTCGGTGATCGGGGCAATGACGACAAACTCGGTGTGCAGGGAGCCGTCCTTCCGCTGGTTGACCAGCTCCCCGCGCCAGACGCGGCCGGAGGTGATGGTCCGCCACAGCTCGGTGTAGAGCTCCGGGCGGTTGAGGCCGGACTTGAAGAGGCGGGGATTCCGGCCGAGCACCTCCTCCGGCCGGTAGCCGGTGACCTCGGTGAGGCGCGGATTGACATACTCGATGTCCCCGGCCGGGTTGGTGACCACGATCGACACCGGGCTCTGCTCCACGATGGCCGAGAGCTTGCGCAGCTCGCCCTCAACCAGACGGCGCTGGCGCTCGGCGGCCATGACGCCCAGCGCGAATGAGACGTCGTTGACCGCCTCGGTCAGCAGGCCCACCTCGCGCGGCCCGAAGAAATTTCGCTCGCCCGAGTAGGCGGTGAGGATGCCGGCCCGCTCGCTCCCGCACCAGACGGGCAGGCAGATCGACGCCTGAATCCCGCTGCGGGCCGCGCGCGCGCGCCAGGGCTGGGTCTCGGCCGCGGCAAAGAAGTCGTTGACCGTGACGGTCCGCCCCTCGCGGAAGGCGATGCCGGACGGTCCGCGCCCCTCCGGCACGGCCGCGTCGGTCGAGAGGCGGATCCCCTCGAGGTAGCCGTAGTCGTCGCCCGCCGAGGCGAGCGGGATCAGCTGCCGCGTGGCGGGATCCTCCCGGCCGAACCAGGCGAGCTTGAAGCGGCTGTGGTCCACCAGGGCCCGGCAGACCTGCTGGAACAGCTCGTGCTCGGTGCGGGTGTGGATGATCGCCTGCCCGATCCGGGTCAGGGCGACATACATCCCGTTCAGCCGCTCGATCTCCGCCTCGTGCTGCTTCCGCTGGGAGATGTCGCGGACCACCGACAGCAGGTGGGGCCGGTTGTTGACCATCACGGAGCGGGAACTCACCTCGACCGGGAAGTGCGTGCCATCCTTGCGCCGGCTGACCGTCTCAAAGGTGTGGCCGGCCGCCTCGCGCGCGGCGGCCAGGTCGGGCGCGACCGCCTGGTGCGCGGGGCTGCGGAGATCGTTGATCGTGAGGCGCCGGAGCTCGTCTGGCGTGTAGCCGTACACGTCCGAGGCGCGATCGTTGGCCTCGACGATGCGGAGTTGCTCGTCGACGAGGAGCACGATGTCGCTGGCCTGCTTCAGCACGAGGCCGAGGCGTTCCACCGCCGACCGCCGCGCCTGCTCGACCTGGGCGTGGCGCCGGGTGAGCGCGCGCTGGCGGTCCCGCCACAGGTAGCCGAGGCCAAAGCCGGCCGTGACCACCACCAGGCCGAATCCGAGGAAGAACTCGCGCTGCTCGC
>CAZUQB010000014.1:10838-22769 GCA_964622405.1 uncultured Opitutaceae bacterium
AAGCCGGCCGTGACCACCACCAGGCCGAATCCGAGGAAGAACTCGCGCTGCTCGCCGAGGAGCGAGGCGAAGGCCTCCCGCCGGTCGATCTTGGCCAGGAGCACCCATTCGGTCCCGGGGATCGACCGGGCCACCGCGAGCACCGGGACGCGACGATAGTCGAGACCCTCGATGAGGTCGAACGGCCGTTCCCGGACGGCGCGCTCGGCGACGGCGTCGCCGGAGCCCGCGGGGGCCTCGCCGGTGTCGAACCGGCGGTGGCTCAGGTAGGTCAACTTGGCGTTCCCATCGGCGAGCAGGAGAATCTCGGCCGTGTCGGTCGGCGAGGCCCACCGCGTGAGCTGCGGAAAGATCGTGGCGCGCAGGTCGAGGCTGAGCCGGATCGCGCCGCAGAAACGGTCCTGGTCGGACCAGACCGGGGCCATGAGGTCGACCTCCAGCAGATCGCTCCGGCTGCGCAGATCCCGGCCCAAGCTGGGTTCGCGGCTGCCGGATACCTGGCGCTGCAGCTCCGCCGCCAGCGGGCGGACCGGCGCGGCCGGAACCACCAGGCGCGGCGTGAAGCCGGCATCGTAGAACACGAGGCGGTGAAAGCGGTGGTTGGCGGCGATGTCGGAAAAATAGGGGCGAAAGTGCTCGAGGCGGGACGGGTCGCCCGACTGGAGCAGGGCCTCGGCCAGGTGCGGCGTCCGGGCGAAGGCGCGGACATCGGAAAGCCGCTCGAGCTGCCACGCCTTGTACTGCTCCACCCGCAGCTCGGCGGTGGCGGTCAACTCCTCCGCGATGCGCTCCCGGCGCTGGCGGGCATGGAAGGACAGGTAGAAATAGGACGTCGCGAGCAGGGCGACGCCCATGATCGCGATCCCGATGTCCGCGGCCCGGCGCAAGGGCCGGTCGCGCTCGAGCTCCGCCGGGGTCCCTGCCATCGGGACGTCGAGCAGCACCCGGTGCAGCCACGCGCGCAGGCCGTAGCCGAGGGCGGCGGCGGCGCTGAGGAAGGTCAGCGCCAGCGCGGTGAGCGAGGCGACGTTGAAACGGATGTCCGCCAGCAGCCACGGCACGCCGGCGGCCCGGCCGACGACGCTCGCCGCGCCGATCACGAACAGGAGCCCGGCGACGATCCGGCCCGCGGTATCCCACGCCGCGGGGCGCGGCGGCGGCACCGTGAGCCCGGCGAGGGTGAAGCCGACGAGGGCAATCACCGCCCCGGTCAGCGGGGCCAGCGGACTTGTCATGGTCCCGGCGTGGATCAAGGTCGCCAGCGCCGGACTCGTGCCATGCCAGAGGCTCGGGTCGAGCTGGCTGTTGCGGGCGGCGAGGGCGGCGGCGGTCAGGGCGTCGGCAAACAGCACGCCGCCGCAGAACCGCGTGACGGCCTGGTCGTGACCGCGCCGGACCCAGGTCAAAGTGGCGGCGGCCAGGCCCAGCAGCAGCAGGCTCGTGCTCGGGGCCATCGCGACCGAGCCGCCCGAGGTCGGGTCGGTCGCCAGGCTGGGGCCCATGACCACCAGCCCGCTCAGGGCGATGGCGGCGGCCAGGACACAGGCCGCCGCGATGGCGGCGCGCACCCCGCGATGGTCGTCGGCGGCGACGGCGACCGACGTGACTGGATCAGAAGCATTCACCAGGTGCCAACCAAGATACGGCGCGGGAGCGAAAGCGCACCCATTTTCTACCGGCCCGATGGTCCGCGATCCAGGTTCGACCGAGGTTGGGAAAATTGTCACGGGTGCCCGGGTGTTTCGCCCTAGCCCGGCGACCGGCATCGGGTACTCCCTGCCGGAGAAGAGACTTACGCTGCCGGCCTCGACCTCCCGCAGAGTGGCCGACCCGGCCGCCGCGCCGCCGGCAGCGTGATGGTCTTGCCTCGGGTCCCGAAAAGCGCCGGAGTGCTGCGTGAACGGCAGTGCGCCGGCGCGGACGAAAAATCGGCGCGGCGGCGAGCGGCGATCAGTTATTCGCATGACCAAGAAACTCATCACGTGGGGACTGCTGCTGGTGCTTGGGGCGGGCGGGGCCGGCTACCTGATCCTGATCAATCCCGACAACCCGCTGACGCGGCACTTCCAGCGCCCGATCACGGCCGTGGACGCCCGGATCGTCATTGGCCCGTATCCGGTCGAGCGGGACCTGCAGCGCCTGGCCGAGGCGCACGTTGGCCTGGTGGTCTCGTTGCTCGACCCCGCGATCCCCTACGAGAAGACCCTTCTCCGGCGGGAGGAGGTGCTGGCGGCGAAGTACGGCCTCCGGCTGAAGAACTTTCCGATGACGAGCATTCTCGGGCGAAAGTTTGGCGGACACTATGCCACCAGCGCGGCGGACGCGGCGGCGGCGATCGCCGGCACCAGCGACAAGGTCTACCTGCATTGCTATCTCGGCCTCCATCGCATCCAGGCGGTGCGCGAACTGCTGGCCAACCGGGGACTCGCCACCGAGCGCTACGCCTTGCGCGAGGCGGAGCGGGACCGCAGTCGCCGGCTGCTGGACGCGGCCGATGCCGCCTTTCGGGAGGGGCGCTATGACGAGGCGCTGGCCCAGCTTGACCAGATCAAGGCGGAGGAGGTCTCGGAGAACGCGCGGTTTCTTCGCGCGTGGAGCGAGTACCGGCTGGGCCGGTACGATTCCGCCGCCCGCGAGTTCGCCGCGCTGCGCCAGCTGTCGCCCGCCCGGGCCGCGGCGGCCACCGGGGCGGGCTACTGCGCGCTGCGCCAGGAGAGGCTGGAAGCGGCGGACGAGGCGTTCGCCTCGGCGCTACAGCAGGCGCCGGACGACGCGGACGCCCTGGGCGGTCTCGGCCTGCTGCAGCACCGGCGGGGTCGGGACGACGAGGCGGCCCGGCTGCTGCGGCGGGCGCTGGCAGTGGCGCCCGACAACCAGGAGTTCCGGGACCTGCTCACGCAGCTGGAGCGGCGCTAGAGCAGTTTAGTCAAAGGTGTAGCCGCAAGGATGCGCAGAACGCACAAGAACTGGCCGCCGCAAGGACGCAACGAGTCAGGGTTGAACCGTGACTTCCGCTGCAGGTACCACCAAGGCCAGGTGCGGATCGATCTGCGCTTTTTTGCGCCTAATTGCGGCTACACCTTTGGCTAATCTGCTCTAGCCCGGCTCAATCTGCCCGCGGCGCCGGCCGTGGCGACGAGAACCCGGACCGGGTCATCTCGCCCCAGCCCCGCTGGCGGCGCAGGAATTGCCAGAGACCCTCGATGCGCCACCACAGGTTGAGCTGGCGATAGCCGAGGTTCTCCAGGGCGGCCGCCACGGCGAGGCGCACCATGTCGCGCTTGCGGGTGAGCTGGAACAGCGCGATCTCGCCCAGGGCCAGTGCGGTCATGCTCAGGAACAAGCCGTACAGCGCGATGACCGCAAAATACGAGAACATGAACGGCGTGCTGACCAGGTCGTAATACCAGCACAGCGGCAGCAGCACCAGGCCGGCGGCATCCAGGAACGGTCCGATGATGTCAAACAGCACGTACTGGGGCAGGCCCACCAGGCCGATCCGGCCGTAGCGCGGGTTCAGGACCATCGCCCGGTGCCGCCAGAGAACCTCGCAGAGTCCGCGGTGCCAGCGAGTGCGCTGCCGGCGCAGGACCGCCAGGTCCTCCGGCGCCTCGGTCCAGCAGACGGGATCCGGCACGAACTGGATCGAATAGGGCCGGCCCGCCTCGCGGAAATGCCGGTGGAGCTTGACGATGAGCTCCATGTCCTCGGCGACGGTGCCGTGGCTGTAGCCCCCGACCTCTAGCACCGCGCGTCGCTGGAAGAGGCCAAAGGCGCCCGAGATGATGACCACGGAGCCGAGCCGGCTGTGCGCGAGCCGGGCGATGAGGAAGGCCCGCAGGTATTCGATGAGCTGGAAACGCGGCACCATCCGGACCGGCGCCCCCTCGCGGACGACCTGGCCGTTGCGCACGGCGCAGCCGTTCGCGATGCGGATGGTGCCCCCGACCGCGATCAGCGTCGCGGGCTGCTCCGCGAACGGGCGGACGGCCTGGAGGAGGGCGTGGTGATCAAGGAGCGAATCGGCGTCGACTCCACAGACCAGCGGATGGTGGGCGTAGTTCAGGGCGGCATTGAGGGCGTCGGACTTGCCGCCGTTTTCCTTGTCGATGAGCAGCAGGTTCGGGAAGTCGCGATGGCGGTAGACGCCGCGGACCTGCCCGCAGGGCGCGACCATGGGGCGGTGAAGCTCGATGCGCTCGAGATGGAAGGCCGCGATGATGGCGGCGAGGGTCCCGTCGCGCGAGCCGTCGTTCACGACAATGATCTCAAAGCGCGGATAGCGGAGCGTGAGCAGCGAGTGCAGGTTCTCCACCACGGTCTTCTCCTCGTTGTAGGCCGGCACCAGGAGGGAAATGCCGGGAATGGAACGGGCCTGCAGCAGCCAGTCGTCCTGCACCCGCCGGCGCCGCTGGCTCGCGGCGTGCAGCTCGAGGGCGGCCAGGACCAGCTGCACGGTGCCGGCCAGGCTCTGCAGCAGGGCAAAGCCGAGGACAAAGTTGCCGAGACCCTGCGCCGCGGCGGCGACGACGGACTGGATCAGCTCATGATTCACGGAGATCCTCCAATTCCCGCTCGCGCAGCACCTGGACCCCGGCGGCGAGTTCCGGGGCCGACTCGGCGTGCCAGCGCAGGAGCGCGCGGCCCCGCGGGCCGAACTCCCAGAGCGCGACGGCCGCGGCGTGGCTGACCCACCACTCGTCCTCGCGCACGATCGCCAACAGGCGCGGCAGGTGTTCCGGCCGGCCCAGCAGGGCGGCGCACTGGCAGGCGGCCTGCCGCACCGAAGTGCTGGGATCCGTCAGGCCGTGCCGCAGGAGCTCCGCGGCCGCGGGCGAGCCGAGTTCCCGGAGGCCGATCCAGGCGGCGGCGCGAACGCCGTCCGACGCGTGGCGGGCCAGCGCGGCCAGGGCCGGCAGCAGGTCCTCCGCCTGCAGGCGGCCGAGGGCGATCGCGAAAATCCGCTTCCATTCGTTGGGTAGCGGGCCGCGCAGCAGCTCGACGGCCTCCTCGTGCAGGCTGCCGGGCAGCCGGGCGAGCAGGTCGCTCAGGGCCAGCGGCGGATCGTTGGGCGGCAGCCGGACGGCCGCGAGCAGCTCGCGGAGCGAGGTCACCTCGTTCCGCCCGAGGAGCGAGCGGGCTGCCGTGACGCGGACCCCGAGGTCCCGGTCGAGGAGCGCCGTCCGAAGGTCGGCGGCGGCCTCGGGACGCGGGGAGTGGGCGAGCAGCGCGCAGGCAGCCTGGCGCTCGGCCGGCCAGCCGGAGCGCAGGACCTGGCGCATGACGTCGACCAAACCCTCGCGCTCGATCAGTTTCACGAGTCGGGCCTTTTCGGCTCCCGTGATCTGGTTCGCCATTTCCTGCAGCACCTGCAGCAGCACCCATCGCTCCAGCCGCGAGAGGTTGGCATAGCTTACCGGCCCCGCCGCGGGCTCGGTGATCTCCGCCAGCAGCCGGCTGGTGAGTCTTTCCCGCGTCTCGGCCACGCGTTCCGCGCGGATCAGCCGCCGGGCGCGCACAAGGAAGCAGGCGGCCCAGATGAGGACCGACGCCAGCGCGAGCACGACGCAGCTGTGCAGGATCAGGGCCAGGCTCTCAGAATCGAGTGATGATTCCCACATGATAGGAATTGCGCGCGGGATTGCCGGGGGTCCATTCGTGCGCGAGGTCCACCCGGAACGCGAAGCGGGGTGAAAACTCGCGGTAGAATCCGCCAAACACGCTGCGATTGCGCAGGTCGCGGGTGAAGTCGTAGACCGTGGAGGAGAGGGACTCCGTCGTGTCCGCGTAGCCAATGTTCCAGCGCCATTGCGGGCTCACGTCGCCGTCGAGGCGCCCGAGCCAGCCCTTGGTCCACTGGGCGTTGAGGTTCCGGCTCAGCAGGACCTTGCCGGTGAACGCCAGGCCATGCCCGGCATACTGGGTGGCGCCCAGCCAGACCGAGTGCGCGGTGCCCGCCGAGTAGGTCGAGATCCGATAGTCCCAGAGCAGTACGGTGGGTGGGAGCGCCTGGCTGCCGCGGCGCACGCGCCATTCGGCGCCCATGGACCCCATGCGTTCGGCGAAGAAATCCGCGGCCGGCGTGAAGCTGGTCCGGGCATAGGCGAACAGGGCGTCGGTGAGCCGTCGGTCGACGCCCAAGGTGAACTGCTGGTCCACCAGGTCGTAGCGGCGCGCCCAGGCGCCGGCGAGCGAGAGCCCGGTGCGTCGGTCGAGCGCATACCGGAGGGCGGCATCCCAGCCGAGCCAGTCGCTGCGGCCCGAGTGGCCGGCAAACGTGGAAAAATCCCAACCCGCATCGAGGCGCCAGCGGCCGGCATGCCGGACCGAGTCGAGGCGCCGGCGAATCCGCTCGGATTGTGGATCGGTGGCGAAGGCCCGGGCATAGAACTCCCGCGCGTCATCAAAGACCTGCAGCTGGACCAAGGTGTCGCCGGTGCCAAGCAGGGCCTCGGTGTTCTGGGGGGCGATCGCCAGGACGTCGGCGAACGTGGCCTGGGCGGTGTTGAGCCGGCGACCCCACAGCTGGACCCGTCCGAGGAGATTGCGGGCGACCAGATTGTTGGGCTGTTCGGCCAAGACCGGACCGAGGACCTCCTCGGCTCGCCCGGGACGGCCCGACCAGGCCAGGACCGTCGCGTAGGCCAGGCGCAGGTCGGTATCGCCCGGCGCCAGCTCGAGGCCGCGTTCGAGGGTGGCGACCGCCTCGGCGAAGTGGCCATTCCAACCCTGAAGGACACCGAGCAGGTTCAAGGCGTCGAGATTGCGCGGCTGGTCGGCGACAATGGTGCGGAATATTTCCTCCGCCCGCGGGAGCTGGCCGGCCGATGCCAGCACGCGGCCCAGCGTGAACCGGAGATCGACGTCGCGCGGGGCGTAGCGCAGGGCCGTCTCGATCGTCGACACGGCCTCGTCGGTGCGTCCGGCCCAGGCGAGGGTCAGGCCGAGCAGGTTGAGTCCCTCCAGATTGCGCGGTTGCGCGGCCAGCAGCGTGCGCAGTTCCTGCTCGGCCCGGCCGAGCTTGCCGGACCAGGCGAGCACCCGGGCGTGGGCCAGCTCAAGCTCGGGGTTGTGCGGATCTAGCTCGAGCCCGCGCAGCAGGGTGGCCTCGGCGCTGTCGTAGTCGCCGGCCCAGCGTTCGGCGGTGCCGAGCAATAGGTAGTTCGCGGCCTCGTGCGGGTCGGCCTGCACGATGGCCCGGTACAGCTGCACCGCCCGGGGAAGCTGTCCCGCCCAGGCGAGGACGCGGCCGTAGGCCAGCCGCAGGTGGGAATCGGTTGGCGCCAGGGCGATCGCGCGCTCGTACGTGGTGATGGCGTCCGCGTAGTGCCCGGACCAGCCCTGCACCGTGCCCAGCAGGCGGTACGCCTCGAGGTCGCGCGGCTCGTCCGCGATGAGGTCGCGGAGGGCCGACTCGGCCGGGGCGAGCTGCCGCGACCAGGCGAGGGTGCGCCCGTACGCGAGGCGCAGATCGCGGTCCTTGGGCGCGAGCGTTAGTCCGCGCTGCAGCGCGGCCAGCGCCTCGGCATGGCGTCCCGCCCAGCCGAGAGCGGAGCCCAGCAGGAGGAACTTGGCGGGGTTGCCGGGTTCGGCGGCCGCGGCGCGTTCAAGGGCCGGGATGATGTCGGCCGGATCATGGTGGCCGGCGCCGGTGCGGGCACATGCCAGTTGCACCGCGGGATCCGCCGGCGCCAGCGCGAGCGCGCGTCGAAAGGTCGCGAGCGCGTCCTCGGTTCGGCCGGACCATTCCTGGATCGTGCCCAGCAGCATCAGGCTCTCGACCTGCCGCGGCTGCTCGGCCACGATGGCCGCGGCGAGGGATTCGGCCTCGGCCAGTCGCCCGGCCCAGGCGAGGGTGCGGGCCCGGGCCAAGGCGATGTCGCGATCCAAGGGAGCCAGGGCGGCGGCGCGCTCGAGGGTGCGCAGGGCGGAGGCGTACCGGCCGGACCATCCCTGCAGGGTGCCGAGGAGGAGGAGATCCTCTCCGGTGGCGTCCGCTCGGGCGGCGCGCTCGCCCGCGAGAGTCAGGGCGCGGGCGAGATCGCCCGAACGCTGCGCCTCGCGGATTTCCTCGATGGTTGCCGCGCCAAGCGCGGTCGCCAGGGCAGCCGCGAGCAGGAGTCCGGCCGCCAAGCGGAGGAGGCGATGTTGGAAGCGCACGTTACTGCAGCCTCCGCACCCGCGAGACCAGCTCTTGGGGACTGAAGGGCTTGGCCATGTAGTCGGCCGCGCCGGCATCGAGGCAGCGTGCGACGTCCTCGCCGTGATTGGCGCTGGAAAGGATCAGCACCGGGATGTGCCTCAGGGCCGGCGCGGTCTTAAGCGCGCGGAGCGTGCTGTAGCCGTCCTTCCCCGGCATCATGATATCCAGGATGACGACGTTGGGCGGGGTGACGGCGGCCCGGGCCAGCAGGTCGGCGCCATTGGCGAAGGTCTCGACGCGATAGCCCTGGCGGCCGAGGAAATTGACGATGAGCTGCCGGGTGACGGGATTGTCATCGGCGGCGAAGGCTGCCGGCGCGGGCGCCGCAGCCTCGGGGAGTTGATCGGATGATCCGCTCATGACGGTCGGAGTTGATTCGTCTGAGGGTGGGGTGACGGTGCGCTGGATTCCGTGGGTCCGGTTCCGAGGGGTGCGGAGGGGCGGACCGGGGTTCACGGCTCAGGATCTGACGGGCAGGTCGGGGGCGGTTCCCTCGACCTCGAGCCAGCCGCGCTGCATGGCGATGACGATGAGATCCTCGTTGGTCTTGGCGCCGAGGTTCTCGCGCAGGCGCGTGAGCAGCTTGTAGATCATCGACGGACTCAGCTCGAGCGTCGTCGCGATCTCCTTCACCACCGCGCCCTGGGCGAGCAGGCGCAGGATGGTCTGGTCCTGCGCGGCGAGGGAGGATTGGTTGAGGCCGTTCTTCACGACCTCGCGCAGCATCGTGCTCGCGCGGGCGCCGAGATAGGTCGAGCCCTGGCGGACCCGCTTGAGCGCCTCGAGCAGCTCGGGCAGCGGCGCCGTCTTCTCCAGAAAGCCGTGCGCGCCGAGGCGCATCGCCTCCTGCACGACATGCATCGTGCTGAACGCGCTGAAGACGAGCACCCGCGTGCCGGGGTGGTTCCGCCGAATCGCTGCGAGCGCGGCGAGGCCGCCGGTCTTGTCGGGCAGCCCCATGTCGAGGATCACCAGGTTGGGCCGCTGCTCGTCGCAGGCCCGGATCGCGGCGAGGCCGTCGTGGTGGGTGCCGACGACGACGAAGCCCGGCTGCTGGCTGACGAACTCGGACAGGAGCTGGGCAATGGACGGATGGTCGTCGACGATGAGGACTTTGTAGGGGTCGGAGTCGTTCACGGGGATGATTGCTGGGGTTGAAGGTAGAGTTTTCGTGAGTTTAGCGGTGATTTGGATAAGGGGCTATCGGAATGATTATCATGGGATGGGTAATACACCCTAGGTACGATGACAATCTGCGGGTGAGATCACTGATCAAGAAATGCGCAGGTCTGGGAACCGGCCTTGGTCCAGTCGTTATATACGAACATAATAGATCACTATCATGTTAAGGCTGGCCGTGGGCAGTGGAGAAAAAAGGTAGGTAGTAAGCCCTAGCCTAAGTTCCTAAGGCCGAGCTTCCTTTTCCCTGCGGACCTAGTGGAAATCGTGGCTTTCCTGCGCTGGCAGACCGGCGGCGGGCATGGCCGTGATCTCCTCGGCCATCACGTGGATGACGCCCGACTCGTGCTGCACGCGGCCGGTGATCACGAGCGCCGTTTCGAGATTGATGACCAGGCGGCGCGCCTCGAAGAGCGCGGGCCGCACGATCGCGTTGGCGTGGCCGGTCTCGTCCTCGAGCGTGATGAAGCAGAAGCCCTTGGCCGTCCCCGGGCGCTGGCGGGTGATCGCGCTGCCGGCGACGCGGACCGTCGCGCCGTGGGGGCAACGGGCGAGCGCGGCGGCGGGCGTGGTGCCGGGCAGGTGCGGGCGCATCAGGGCCATGGGGTGGCGGCCGACGGTGAGCCCGAGCGTCGCGTAGTCGGCCTGCAGCCGCTCGAGGTGCGTCATGCGCTCGAGCGGCGTGAGCCCGGCCTCCGGCTCCGGGCCCGGGACGAGCCGGAAGAGCTCGTCGCCGAGCCCCTCGGCCTCGACCCGCCACAGCGCCTCGCGCCGGTGCTCGGCCAGGCCCTGGAACGCCCCGGCGAGCGCGAGCTGGCGGCGCTCGGCCGGCGGGCAGGGGACGCGGCGCAGGAGATCCTCCACGGAGCCGAAGGCCTGGCGCTGGCGCTCGGCGAGGAGGCGCGTCACGGTGGCGGCCGAGAGGCCCTTCACGGTGGCGAGCCCGAGGCGGATGGTGCGGTCGTCGTCGACGGTGCAGCCGGCGCCGGACGCGAGCACGGACACGGGCAGGACGCGCAGGCCGTGGCGGCGCGCGTCCTGGACGAGGCTCGCCACCGAGTAGAATCCCATCGGCTGGTTGTTGATGAGCCCGGCGTAGAACGCGGCGGCGCGGTGCGTCCGCAGCCACGCGCTGGCGTAGGCGAGGAGGGCGAACGAGATGGCGTGGCTCTCGGGGAAACCGTAGAGGGCGAACGACGCGAGCGACTTCCGGATGCCGGCGGCGGCTTCCTCGCTCACGCCCTGGCGCCGGAGCCCCGCGGCGAGCTTCTCCTCCATGCGCTGGAGGCGCTCGCGCGAGCGGGTGAAGCCGATCGCGCGGCGCAGCTCGTCGGCCTCCGCCGCGGTGAAGCCGCCGAGCTCCATCGCGATCCGGAGGATCTGCTCCTGGAAGATCACGATCCCGAGCGTGCGCTCGAGGATGGGGCGGAGACGCTCGTCGAGGTAGGTGACGGGCGCCCGGCCCTGGCGGCGCTCGAGGTACGGGTTGGTCGCCTCGCCCTGGATGGGGCCGGGCCGGATGATCGCGACCTGGATGGCGAGGTCGTAGAACGTCGCGGGCTTCATGCGCGGCAGGGTCGCCATCTGCGCGCGGCTCTCGATCTGGAAGAGCCCGACGGTGTCGGCGGCCTGGATCGCCTGGAACGTCGCGGGGTCGTCCTTCGGGATGGCCGCGAGGTCGACGGGCTGGCCGCGCTCGGCGCAGAGCTCGAGCGTGTCCTGCAGCGCGGCCATCATGCCGAGGCCGAGCAGGTCGACCTTCACGATCCCCAGCTCCTCGCAGTCGGTCTTGTCCCACTGGATCACGCTGCGCCCGGGCATCTGCGCGTTCTCGAGCGGCACGAACTGCGCGAGGTTGCCGTGGCTCAGCACCATGCCGCCGCTGTGCTGGCCGAGGTGGCGGGGCAGCCCGCGGACGAGGCGGCAGGTCTCGAGCAGGCGCTCGAAACGCGGGTGGTCGCCGCCGACGCCGGCGGCCTGGAGCTGGGCGCGCAGCTCGATCGTCTCCGGCAGGTCGCCGTGGTGGAACAGCGCGCTGAAGCGGTCGAGCACGTCGTCGGCGAGGCCGAAGACCTTGCCGACCTCGCGCATGGTGTTGCGCCCGCGGTAGGTGATGACGTTGGCGGTCATCGCCGCGCCCGTGCGGCCGTAGCGGCGGTAGACCTCCTGGATGACCTGCTCGCGGCGGTCGCCGCTGGGCAGGTCGAGGTCGATGTCGGGCCAGTCCGTGCGACCCTCGCTGAGGAAGCGCTCGAAAAGGAGCCGGGCGCCGATGGGATCCACGGCGGTGATGCCGAGCGCGTAGCAGACCGCGCTGTTCGCCGCGCTGCCGCGCCCCTGCACCAGGATCCCGCGCTCGCGCGCGAACGCGCAGAGGTCCCAGACCATGAGAAAATAGCCGGCGAAGCCGAGCTGCGCGATCAGGGCGAGCTCGCGGTCCAGCTGCCGGCGCACCGGGCCCGCGGCCGAGCCGTAGCGCTGGTGCGCGCCGAAATAGGTGACCTTGCGCAGGAAGGCGTCCTGGTTCTCGCCGCCCGGCGTCGGGTAGT
>CAZUQB010000015.1:0-22555 GCA_964622405.1 uncultured Opitutaceae bacterium
TCGGGTAGCGGCCGATGACGTTCTGGAAGGCCTCGAAGGCGTCGAAGTACTGCTTCCGGGCGAGGCGGAGCTTGGCGATCCGGTAGAGGGCCTCGGGCGTGTAGACCGAATTCGGGTACTTCTTCGAGACCTTGGTGTAGGCGCGGATGGCGGTGAGCCGGCTCCCGCGCTCCTCGGCGAGGCGGGCCTTGTTCATCAGCTCGAGGGCATTGCGGCCCTCGGGGCCGGTGGAGACGCCGGCGAGGACGCCGCCCTCCAGCCGCCAGCCGGTTGAAGGGGTCCACACCAGCTCGGCGGCCAGGCGGCCGGGCAGGCACCACAGCACGGCCGCGATGATGAGCCCGATGGGTAGGCGACGGAGCAGGAGGCGCGGCATGTTCGTGGAAATCACCAGCGAACCAGCGCGGCCCCGTAGGTCAAGCCCGCCCCAAACGCGACGAAAAGTGTCACATCCCCGCGCTTGATGCGGCCGGCCCGCCGCGCCTCGTCGAGGGCGATCGGGATCGAGGCCGACGACGTGTTGCCGTAGCGCTCGAGGTTGACGTAGAACCGATCCATCGGGAGCTCCAGATACTGGGAAATGGACTCGATGATGCGGAGATTCGCCTGGTGGGGGATCACAAGGGCAATCTGATCCGCATGCAGGCCCTGTTGTTCCAAGATATCCCGGGCCGCCTCCTCCATCGCGCGGACCGCGATCTTGAAGACCTCCTTGCCCTTCATCTGGATGAAGTGATCGCCCGCGGCGATCGAATCGGCCGTCGCCGGGCTGGTGCTGCCGCCGCGCGGGATGCAGAGCAGGTCGGTGCTGTCGCCGTAGGCGCCCAGCTTGGTGCCCAGCAGGCCCACGCCGGGCTCGTGGCTGACGCCCAGGACGACCGCGCCCGCGCCGTCGCCGAACAGCACGCAGGTCGTGCGGTCCTTCCAGTTGGTGACGGCGGAGAGTTTCTCGGCGCCGATGACGAGGGCGTGACGGTACCGGCCCGAGGCCAGCATGGCGCTGGCGGTGTCGAGGGCGTAAACGAAGCCGGAGCACGCGGCGTTCAGGTCGAAGCAGGCGGCGTGGGTCGGCACGCCCAGCTTGTGCTGGATCATGCAGGAGACGGCCGGCAGGGGCTGGTCGGGCGTGACCGTGGCGACGACGAGCAGGTCGATGTCCGACGGCTGGAGCTTGGCGTCGGCCAGGGCGTTCCGGGCCGCGGCGACCGCCAGGTCGGAGGTGGCCTCGCCCGGTCCGGCGATATGGCGCTCGCGGATGCCGCTGCGGGTCCGGATCCACTCGTCCGAGGTGTCGACGATCTTGGCGAGGTCGGCATTGGTGAGGACGCGCTCCGGGGCGAACGAACCGGTGCCGAGGATGATGGTGGAGACGGTGGCCATTGAAGGGGAGGGACGGGATCAGGCGGCGCCCGGCGCGCTGATGCGCTCGTTCACGCGGGCGATGTCGGCCTCGATGCGGTGGTTCATGTCGGCCTTGATGATCTGGCTGGCGGCGTGGATCGCGCTCTTGATGGCGTGACGGTTCGAGGAGCCGTGCGCCTTGAGGATGTTGCCCTTGAGGCCGAGCAGGGGAGCGCCGCCGTAGCGCTCGGGGTTGATGCGCTCCTTCAGGGCGCTGAAGGCCGACTTGGCCAGCAGGGCCCCGGTGGCGCGCATCGGGTTCGCCTGCAGCTCCTCGCGCAGCATGCTGGAGAAGAACCGCACCAGCGATTCCCAGCTCTTGAGCATGATGTTGCCCACGAAGCCGTCGCACACGACCACGTCGACGTGGTCCGCGAACACCTGGAAACCCTCGATCGGGCCGGAGTAATTGATGATGTCGCTCGTGTGGCGGAGCAGGTCGTTCGTCTCCGTGATGAGCGCGTTGCCCTTGCCGTCCTCCGTGCCGATGGTCATGAGCCCGACCCGCGGCGACGGGATGCCGAGCATGACGCGGCAGTAGTGGCTGCCGAGGACGGCGTTGTGGACGAGGTGCTCGGGCCGGGCCTCGGGATTGGCGCCGGCGTCGATCAGGACAAAATGGCCGTTCTCCCGCGGCACGACGGCGGCGAGGCCCGGGCGGGCGACGCCCTCCATGGTGCGGAGGCGCAGGGTGCCGCAGGCCATCAGGGCGCCGGTGTTGCCGCAGCTGACGACGACGCTGGCCTGGCCCTCCTTGACCAGCTCGATGGCGCGGACCATCGAGGAGTCCTTTTTCCGCTTCAGGGCCATCAGCGGCTTGTCGTCCATCGTGACGACCTCGGACGCGTGATGGATGCTCAGGTGCTGGCGGCGGCTCAGCCCGGCGTCATGGACCAGCGGCCGCAGCACGGCCTCGTCACCGACGAGCGTGACCGGATTGAGGGCGGGATACTGGCGCAGGGCCAGCTTGACGGCCTCGACGACCTCGGAGGGGCCCATGTCGCCCCCCATCGCGTCGACTGCGATGCGGCCGTTTTCGCCGGAAGAAGTGCCCATCGCGAGGATGGCGGGAACGGAGAACCGGGAATCAGACCTCGACGTTGAGGACCTGACGACCGCGGTACATGCCGTTCTTCGGGTTCACCCGGTGCGGGCGGAACGCACTGCCATCGGTCGGATCCTTGGCGAATTCAGGGGCCTTGAAGGCGTTGGCGGCGCGGCGGTTGGCGCTGCGGCGTTTGGACTGTTTGCGTTTCGGATTGGCCATGGGAGTGAGCGATTTGGATGCTGGCAGTGCCGGTTAAAACACCGCGAATTTTGAGTGAAAGGGTCGGAGTAAAGAGCGGGGTTCCGATGGGTCAAGCGCCATAATCGCAGCGCCTTTGCACGCAGAATGACGCAGGTTTCCGTCCGGCGTTCAATCTTCGGCTGCCACGGGCCCTTTTGGGCCAAACTGGAGCCCAAGGACTTGCGCAGCAGGGGAACTCCACCGCCCCCGCCGCCGATTCACAGCCAAGTGACGGCGGCCAGCACGGCCGCCAGGGCCAGCCGATAGTAGGCGAACACGCCCATGCCGTGCCGGGTCAGCCAGGTCACCAGGAACCGGACCGCGAGCGCCGCGGCCACCGTGGCAACGGCGCAACCGAGCAGCACATGCGGCCAGCCAAAGACCTGGATCATGGCCGCGCCGCTTTGCAGGCTCTTGTAGCCGGTTGCGGCGGTCAGCGTGACAAAACCAAGCAGGAAACTGAACTCCGCCGCTTTCCTGGCTTCGAGGCCCGACAGGTAGCCGCCGACGATCGTCATCATGGATCGGCTCGTGCCCGGCCACATCGCAACGCATTGCAAGAGTCCGATGTTGACCGACTGCCGGGGAGTCAGGGAGTCGCTGGACGCCTCGGTCGGGGGACTCTTCCGGCGGTAGGCTTCAGCCCAGAGAATCAGGAAGGCGCCGCCGACCTGGGCGGCCAGCACGGTGCCGATGGAAAACAGGTGGGCATCGATCCAGTCGTGCGCCAGCAGGCCGAACACCGCCGCCGGCACGAATGCGAGGACGAGGTTGCGGGCGAGGCGAAAGCCCGCTGGGTCACGGCCGAGCAGCCCGTTGATCATGGAGAGGATCTGGCGCCAGTAGAGCAGGGCGACGGCCGCGATCGCGCCGAACTGGATCACGATGGAGTAGGTGTCGGCCGCGAGCTTGAGGGTCAGCGGCACGCCGGCGGGATGGCGCGGCGACGGCTTGCGATACCACAGGGGATGGCCGGCCGAGTCCGTCAGGGGCTGCTCGGATTCGAGTCCGAGAAAGCGCGACGCGATAATGAGGTGGCCGGTGGACGAGATGGGAAGGTATTCCGTCACGCCCTCAATCACCCCGAGGATGACGGCATCGCGGGTCCGGAGTTCGGCCACGGGGCGGGACTCGCCTTCGGCGGCCGCGATCGGCGAGAGCAGGACACATGACGTGAGGATCCAGGTCAGAAAACGCCGCATTGGCCTTAGCTCCCAGAAGCCGTGGAGCTACGCAAATTTATTTGCCGCGCACCCCGGCGTCGCAACGCTCGCCCCGCTGCCCATGTCCGTCCTTTTCACGCTGACCCCAGAGCTGCAGGCTCGCCGCGACCTGGCGGCGGAGGAAATGGCCGCGGCCGCGGCCGACCTGGCTTCGCCCGAGGTGACCGATGCCGACAAGGAGGCGTTCCTGGTGGCCTTGGCGCAGAAAGGCGAGACGGCGGCGGAGATCGCCGCGCTGGCCGCCGCGTTCCGGGCGCGCGCGATCAGCCCGGAGGTCGAAACCTGGGCCGGCCGTGCCATCGATGTCGTCGGCACGGGGGGCGATCATGCCGGCGGGTTCAACATTTCGAGTCTGGTCACGCTGGTCCTCGCCAGCGCCGGCGTGATCGTGATGAAGCACGGCAACCGTGGGGTGACGTCCCGCTGCGGCAGTGCCGACCTGCTGGCCGGCCTGGGCGTCAAGCTCGAGGCGCCGCCCGAGCAGCTCCGCCGGGCGCTCGCGGAGCTGGGCTATGCTTTCTTCTTTGCCCCGGCCTGGCATCCGGCGTTCAAGGCCATCGGGCCGACCCGCAAGGCGCTCGCGGCCCGCGGCCAGCGCACGGTGTTCAATTTTCTCGGGCCGCTCATCAACCCCGGCCGTCCCGCCTTCACGCTGCTCGGCGTGGCCACCGGCGGGCTCGTGGAGAAGATGGCGCTCGCGCTCGACGCGCTGGGCGTCGGGGCCGGCCTGGTGGTCCACGGGGTGATCGCGGCCGACCGGGGCATCGACGAGCTTACGGTGGCCACCCCGAATCTCGTGCGTGGCGTCGGCCGGCTGAAAACGCTCAGCGAAGAATGGCGGCCCGAGCAGTTCGATCTCCGCCCGGCGCCCTTTTCCGACCTGCTCGGCGGTGACCTGGCGGCCAACCTCGCCCTGACCGAAGCCGTGCTGGCGGGCCGGGCCCCGGCTGGCCTGACCGACACGATCGTCTTCAACTCGGCCGCCGGGCTCTGGCTCACGGGCAAGGCGTCTTCGGTCCGCGACGGCATCGAGCCGGCGCGCGAACTGCTTCTCGGCGGGGCCGTGGCGCGGAAGATCGCCGCGACCCGCGAGTTCTACGCGTCATGAACCGGAAGTATTTCGGCACCGACGGTGTCCGGGGACCCTACGGCGGCCCATTGATCAACGAGGCCTTTGCCGCCCGCCTGGGATTTGCGGCGGCGCGGACCGTCGGGCGCGGCGGCCGTGTGCTGATCGGCCGGGACACGCGGGCCTCGGGCACCGCCCTCGAGGCGGCGGTGGCCCGCGGCCTCCGGGCTGGTGGCCTTGAGCCGGTCTCGCTGGGCATCGTGCCCACGCCCGCGGTGGCGCTGGCGCTCCGCACGCTGCAGGCGCCGCTCGGCGTGGTCATCACCGCCTCGCACAATCCCGCCGCCGACAACGGCCTCAAGTTCTTCGGGCCGGGCGGACTCAAGCTGACCGACGACGAGGAAGTGAGGATCGAGCAGCGGTTGCCCGGGGCCGTCGATCCTTCGCCGGTGACGCTGGCGGCCGCGGACGCCCGGGGCGACTACATCGCGACGGCGCAGCGGTTGCTGCCGCCGCAGGCGCTGCAGGGCTGGCGCATCGTCCTCGACACGGCCAACGGCGCGACCGCCGCGACGAGCCCGGCCGTGCTCCGGGCGCTGGGCGCAGAGGTGATCGCCATCGGCGACCAGCCGGACGGACGCAACATCAACGACGGGGTCGGCAGCGAGCATCCGGCGCGGCTGGCGGCGGAGACCAGGGCCCGCGGCGCGCGGCTGGGCATCGCTCACGACGGCGACGGCGACCGCTGCGTCGTGTGCGACGAGGCCGGCCAGGTGCTGGACGGCGACGAGGTCCTCACGATCCTCGCGACCCATGCGCTCGAGCGCGGCGCGCTCGCCAACCGGATCCTGGTCACGACGGTGCAGAGCAACCTCGGCGTCGACGCGGCCATCCGGGCGGCCGGCGGCCGCGTGACCCGCACCTCGGTCGGCGACCGGTACGTGCTGGAGGGCATGCTGAAGGAGCGGGCCACCCTCGGCGGCGAGTCGAGTGGTCACATCATTTTTTCGGAGATCTCCCCGACCGGCGACGGCCTCGTGGCCGCATTGAAGATCATCGAGGTCATGCTCGCCACCGGCGAACCGCTCTCGCAATTGCGCCGGCGCCTCCGGAAGTTCCCGCAGCTGACTGCCGCACTGAAGGTCGCGGAAAAGAAACCGCTCGAGACCCTGCCCGGGCTGACGTCTGCGATCCGCGAGTTGGAGCGGGAACTCGGCGACCGGGGACGAGTTCTCGTCCGCTACTCGGGAACTGAAGCCAAGCTGCGCCTGCTGGTCGAGGGACCGAGCGACGAAATCGTGCGGGCCGGCCTCAATCGCCTCGATGCCGCGGTGAGAGCCGAACTCCGCGTGCTCTAGGAGGTCGGCCTGAGCCTCCGCGCTCGATCCGCCTGGCCACATCCGCGCCCATTCGCGTCATCCGCGGAAAAACCAGGAGAGCTCCCGCGAATGACGCGGATGGACGCGGATGAGGATAGATCTGAAAATCTGCTGGGAACTGGCATGGATATGGCAGCTTGCTGGCGGATGGCTGGTCTACCGCACTCAATCGTAGTCATTGCTAAACAATGACATAAACAGATTGGTCATTGACGTTTTCGCGCGGTCAAACTCCCTCGGCGCATGCCCGGAATTGAAATCGAGTCCCTTAGCCCGCGTCAGCGGCAGCTGGTGGCGAAAGCCCAGGCCGCGCTGGCCGCGGCCCAGCATGAGTACGTGCTGGAAGTGACGGGCGAAGTCCTGCGCGAATTTCCCGGCTGCAAGGAAGCGCACCAGATGCAGCACGCGGCCCGTCAGGCGCTCTGGCCGGCCCGGCGTTCGCTCGGTCGGATGCTCCGCGCGCGCGTGGCGTTCGTGCGCCTGCTGCTGCGGCCACCGGGCACGGCGGTGCAACGGCTGCTGGCCTACGAGCGGATCCTGGGGATCGACCCGACCTTCCCGGCTCCGCTCCGACGCATGGCGGAGGCGGCGGTCGAGCAGGGCTGGCCGGAGAACGCGGTGTTTGCGCGCGAGGCGCTGCGGGCGCTGCGGCCGGGCGACCGCGACAACACGGTGGCGCTGGGCGAGGCGCTGATCGGCGCGGGACGGCCCGCCGACGCGCTGGCGATTGCCGAGCAGGTGCTGCGCGAGGCGCCGTCCGATGGGCCCGCGCTCGAATTGCTGCGCCACGCGTCGATCGCGAAGACCCTGTCCGAGGACTGGGCCCGGACGTCCGCGTCCGTCAGGCCGAAGGCGTGGTAGAGCGGCGCTGGCGACGCCACCGTCCGACCGCCAGGACGAGGCTGCCAAGCCCCAGCAGCGTCCACGTGCCGGGTTCGGGCACGGCGGTGAAATTGGAGAGCGTGACCGCCGTGCCGGAGTAATTGACCTGGAAATAGCCGAAGCCGTCGGTCGTGAGCAGCATCGAGCCGTTGGCCGCATTGCTGTACGCGCCGATCAGGCTGGTCGCGGTGAGGATCGTAAAGGTGTCCGTGCCCTGGATCGTCGACTCGAATCCGCCGTACATCGTGACATTCAGCGTGCCGCCCAGCGTGGCCACGCCTCCGACGCCCAGGAAATCGTAGGACGTGCCCTGCGCGGTGCCGCCGATCTCGAAGAACGACTGGGCCGTGCCCAGCAGCGTGAGATCGCCGGTGACGAGCAGCTGGCCCGGGGAGGCGCCCGGCGAGACGAGTCCGTCGGCGAGAACGAGCGGCGCCGCGATGGTGCCGCTCCCGCCCAGCGTGCCACCGGTCAGATCGACGGTGTTGCCGGTGGCGAGCTGGGAGCCGTTGTACACGAAGAGGGAGCCGCCGCTGTTCGTGAACGTGCTGTTGAACGCCAGGGTGCCGGCGGTGATGACCAGGAGCCCGGAGTTGGTGAAAGGCGTGTCCACGTTGGTCGTGCCCGCGCCGGCCTTCAGGTAGGTGCCCTGGTTGAGAAACGTGAAACCGTAGCCGCCGCCGAACGGATTATCGATATGGGAGCTGGCCGTGTCGGTGAACGTGCCGTCGGACGCATTGGTGAACGTGGCATTGTAGCCGGACCGGAGATAGCCGCCCTGCCACTGCACCAAGCCGTGATTCACGACGTTGCGCTGGTTGAACGTGTGGTCGCCGCCGGTCGTGATCGAGAGGACGCCGTCGGTGGCGATGGTGGTCGTGACCGATGTCCCGGCGTTCCAGTCGGTGGCCTGCCAGTTGAACTGGGGCCCGTGCAGTGTCTGGCTGCCGCCGAGGGCGCCGCCGAGGAAGGCGAAGCTGTCGGCATAGAGATTGCCGTTGATCGTGAGGCCGCCCGCCACGATTTGGTACGCGCCGAGGCCGAGCAGTTGCGAGCCGTCGGCCAGGACGTAACTACCGTTGAAGGTCGTGATGGCCCCGGCGGCAGTACTGAAGCTGCCGCTGCTGGCGCCGTTGCTGTTGATCCGGAACTCGCCGGCCTGGACGTTCACGGTGCCGGTGTTGTTGAACGTCGTGTCAATGTTCGTCGTGCCGCTGGCGGTCTTGTTGTACGTGCCTTGGTTTTGAAACGTGAAGCCGTAGCCACCGCCGAACGGATTATCGACGTGGGAGCTGGCGGAATCGTTGAAGGTGCCGGTGGATGAGTTGGTGAAGGTGGCGTTGAAGCCGGAACGGAGGTAGCCGCCTTGCCAGTTGACGACGCCGTTGTTGGTGACGCTGCGCTGGTTGAAATTATGGTCGCCCAACGTGGCGATCGTGACCGTGCCGTCGGTGGCGATGGTCGTGAGCGTACCCGTGCCGGAGCTCAGATTGCTGGCTGACCAGTAGTAGCCGTTGCCGTGCAAGGTCTGGCTGCCGGAGATCGTGCCGCCGAGGAAGCCGAGATTGGATGCGGTGATGCTGCCCGCGAGATCCAGATTGCCCGTGATGAGCTGATAGGTGCCGCTGCCGAGGAGCTGGCTGCCGCTGGCCAGGGCGTAGGAGCCGCTGAAGGTGGTGGTGGCGCCGGAAGACGTGTTGAAAATCCCGGTGCCGCTGTTGCCGCCGTCACTGTTGATCTGGAACTCGCCGGCCTGAACGTTTATGGTGCCGGTGTTATTGAACGTCGTGTCGATGTTGGTCGTGCCGGTGGCGGTCTTGTTGTACGTGCCCTGGTTGAGGAACGTGAAGCCGTAGCCGCCGCCGAACGGATTATCGAGGTGGGAGCTGGCGGAGTCGTTGACGATGCCGGTGGCGGTGTTGGTGAAGGTGGCGTTGAAGCCGGAGCGGAGGTAGCCGCCCTGCCAGTTGACGACGCCATTGTTGGTGACGCTGCGCTGGTTGAGATTGTGATCGTTGGACGTGGCGATCGTGAACGTGCCGTCGGAGGCGATCGTGGTGAGCGTGCCGATGCCGGAACTCAGATTGCTGGCTGACCAGTAGTAGCCGCTGCCGTGCAAGGTCTGGCTGCCGGAAATCGTGCCGCCGAGGAAGCTGAGGTTGGATGCGGTGATGCTGCCGGCGAGATCCAGATTGCCCGAGACGAGCTGATAGGTGCCGCTGCCGAGAAGCTGGCTGCCGCTGGCGAGAGCATAGGAGCCGCTGAAGGTGGTGATGGCGCCGGAGGAGGTGTTGAAGACTCCGGTGCCGCTGTTGGCGCCGTTGCTGTTGATCCGGAATTCGCCGGCCTGGACGTTCACCGTGCCGGTGTTGTTGAACGTCGTGTCGATGTTCGTCGTGCCGGTGGCGGTCTTGTTGTAAGTGCCGTCGTTCTGGAACGTGAAGCCGTAGCCGCCGCCGAACGGATTATCGAGGTGGGAGCTGGCGGAATCGTTGACGATGCCGGTGGCGGTGTTGGTGAAGGTGGCGTTGAAGCCAGAGCGGAGATAGCCGCCCTGCCAGTTGACGACGCCATTGTTCGTGACGCTGCGCTGGTTGAGGTTGTGATCGTTGGCGGTGGCGATCGTGAGCGTGCCGTCGGACGCGATGGTGGTAAGGGTGCCCGTGGCGGAGTTCAGGTCGCTGGCGGTCCAAAGGTAGCCGTTGCCGTGCAGGGTTTGGCTGCCGGAGATCGTGCCGCCGAGGAGGCTGAGGTTGGACGCGGTGATGCTGCCGGCGAGATCCAGATTGCCCGAGACGAGCTGATAGGTGCCGCTGCCGAGAAGCTGGCTGCCGCTGGCGAGAGCATAGGAGCCGCTGAAGGTGGTGATGGCGCCGGAGGAGGTGTTGAAGACTCCGGTGCCGCTGTTGGCGCCGTTGCTGTTGATCCGGAATTCGCCGGCCTGGACGTTCACCGTGCCGGTGTTGTTGAACGTCGTGTCGATGTTCGTCGTGCCGGTGGCGGTCTTGTTGTAAGTGCCGTCGTTCTGGAACGTGAAGCCGTAGCCGCCGCCGAACGGATTATCGAGGTGGGAGCTGGCCGAGTCGTTGACAATGCCGGTGGACGAGTTGGTCAGCACCGCGTTGAAGCCGGAGCGGAGATAGCCGCCCTGCCAGGTGATCAGGCCGTTGTTCAGTACGCTCTGGCCGTTGAAACTGTGGTCGGCGGAGGTGGTGATATCCAGGGTATCCAGCGCTCCGATGGTCTGCGTGGGAATGGCCCCGCTCGGCCAGGGGAAAACGGTCTGCGCATGGGCTCCGACGGCGAATCCGCTCAAGCACAAGGCCAGCCAGCCGCATCGCAGCGCCGCCAGCCGCGTCCAAAAGGATTGTCCCGGGGGTAAGGACACGGGCGCCGAAATTGACGTTTCCCGAGGGAAACGCGACCAAATTTGGTGCGGGACTACCGTCCCCGGTCCGCGGCCAGCCACACCCCGAGTCCCATCAATGCGCCACCCAGCAGGAGGCGCGGCAGGTCGGCCTGTTCGCCGAAGAACACGAGCGAGCAGGCCACGCCGAGCGGGACCTTGGCGTTGTTGAAGACCGCGAGGGTGCCGACGTTTACCCGCGCGGCGCCGACGTTCCACCAGAAGAAACAGGCGCCGGTGGCGATCACGCCGAGATAGGCGAGCACGGCCCATTGCGCGACGGTGGGGTGCACGGTGGACCAGTCGGTGAAGCAGCACGACCCGAGCGCCGCGGCGGCCACGGCGCCGGCATACGGCAGGGCGAACAGGGAGGCGTCGGTCCGCTCCTTCGGCAAGGTGGCGCGCTCGCGGCGCCACGCCAGCTGGCCGGCGGCGAAGCAGAGATTGGCCAGTTGGACCAGCAGGAAGCCAAGGCCGAGCCGGCCCGGGACGGTCGACTGGTACCACACCGCCGCCGAGCCGGCCAGGGCGAGCCCGGCCGCGCCGAGGTAGCGCGGCTGCCAGCGCCGCGCGAGCAGGGCGTCGAGCCCGGCGACGAAGAGCGGCGTCGTGAGGGTGAAGAGCACGACGGCATAGGCGGGCAGGTAGACGTAGGAGCGCTGGTAGAGCACATACATCACGCCGAACTGCACGGCGCCGATCGCGGCCAGGCGCAGCGACCGGGCCGCGCCCAGCCCGGCCGGACGCAGGAAGGGCAGGAAAACCACGAGCGCGAGGCCGAGCCGGAGCGTCGCGACGGCGGTGCTGTCGAGCCCGGCGAGCTGGCCCTTGATCAGGCCGAAGGAGAAGGCCCAGACCAGCGAAACCAGGAGCAGCAGCGGCATGGGCCTAGACGCGGAACAGCGTGCCGAGCTTCTTGCCGAGCAGCACGCTCAGGCCCGCGATCGTGATCCCGAGGAAGGCCATCGCCCACACGCCGAGCGCGCTCGCGATGAACTTGCCGTCCCCGAGCAGCTGGAACAGCTCCATGATCGCCTTCGTGATCGGGTAGAACGCCTGCTTCTGTGCGAGGACCAGGGAGTCGCTGACCTCGAGCATGGCGAAGGCGAAGGCGAGCAGGCCGCCCGCGATCAGGTTGGCGGTGATCAGCGGGATCGTCACCCGCAGCGTGGCCCGGAGGGGCGGGCTCCCGAGATTCTGCGCGGCTTCCTCCAGGGTCTCGCTGGTCTGCTGGAAACCGGCCGCCGCGGCGCGCACGACATAGGGGAGGCGGCGGATCGAGTAGGCGATGATCAGCAGGATCGTCGGGTTGCGCACCGGGTTGAGGAAGGCGAAGAACCGGCCCTCCTGCGACATTGCCAGGTAGCCGAACGCCAGGACGAGCCCGGGCACCGCCAGCGGGAGCATGGCGAGGAAGTCGAGCACCTGCCGGCCGGCGACCTTCGAGCGCACCACGACGTAGGCGATCGCGACGCCGAGGATCAGGTCCACCACCGTGGAGATGCTCGCGAACTTCAGGCTGTTCGCGATCGCCGGCACCGTGAGGTCATGGCCCAGCGCGAGGCGAAAGTTGTCGAGGGTGTACGCCTGGGGCAGCACCGCCGCGTACCACTCGCGTGCGCAGGCGACCAGGATGACGCCGAGGTGGGGCAGGACCGCGATCCCGGTGACGCCCGCGAAGAGCGCCGTGCAGAGCCACGCCCGGCCGCGGGGCAGGGCGCGCGGGCCGCCCGTGCTCGTGGCCTTGGCCATCATGGCATAGCTGTCGCGACCGAACAGTCCCTTGCCCAGCGCATAGATCCCGATCGAGCTCGCGAGCATGATGGCCACGAGGGCGAAGGGGAACGGGTTTCCGCCGATGTCGCGCAGGCCGTAGTAGATCTGGACGCTCGTCAGCCGCGAGTAGTCGAACACCAGCGGCGTGCCGAGCTCGGTGAACGACCAGATGAACACGATGGTGCCGCCGGCGAACAGCCCCGGCTTGATCAGCGGCAGGGTGATCTTCCAGAACCGTCGCAGCCCGGTGCACCCGAGATTGGCGGCGGCCTCCTCCATGGCGGGATCGATGTTGGCCAGCGCGGCGACGGCGTTGAGGTAGATGATGGGGTAGAGCGAGAGCGCCTCGACCACCGCGACACCCCAGAACTGGTTCGACGCGAACCAGTCGTAGGTCCAGCCCGCCGGCCGCAGCCCGAGTCCGACCAGGAGCGAATTGAACGCGCCGTACTGGCCGAAGATCTGGCGGATCCCGATCGCACCGACAAACGGCGGCAGGATCATCGGCACGAGCACCAGCGACCCGAGGAGCGTCTTGCCCGGGAACTTGAACCGGTCGCTCACGAACGCCAGCGGCAGGGCCAGAAGCATGGCGAGCGTTGTCGCGGCGAGCGCGATCAGGAACGAGTTGCCCAGCGCGCCGCGATAGGTGGGGTCCGCCAGCAGCGCCGTGAAAAACGACAGCGTGAAGTGTCCGTCCGCGTCGACGAACCCGCCCTGCAGGATCTGCGCGATCGGCCACAGGAAAAACACCGCAAAGAAGGCCGCGGTGAACGCAAAGACGGCACGGGCAAACGTCGTCGACATCGGCGCGGAGTGTGTCGAGCCGTCGTCGCACCCGGCAAGGCGAATTGGGCGCAGGGGGCTGTCAGCAGCCAGCTGCTCGCCTCACCTCGCCGCCCGCCGGACGTGCCGCTCGAAGGCGGCGAGGGTCTCGGGACTGACGTGGTGCTCGATGCCCTCCGCGTCCAGTTCGGCCGTGCGGTCCGGGACGCCGAGCGAGCGCAGGAAGGCCACCACCGCGGCGTGACGCTGGCGGCAGGAGGCCGCGAGGCGGCGCCCGTCGTCGGTCAGGAAGATGGCGCGATAGGGCTTGGCCGTGACGAAGCCGTCGCGCTGCAGTCGGGCAAGGGTTCGGTTGACCGTCACGTGCGTGACCCCGAGCCGCCGGGCCAGGTCGACCACCCGGGCCTCGCCCTGCTCGTGGGTAAGGTCGGCGATGGCCTCGACGTAGTCCTCCGCGACCTCCGAGGCGTGCTCGCGCCGGGTCTGCTGGAGGCTGGCGGCCTGCAAATCGGAGGAGCGGACGGAACTGCGCGGGGTGCGGGCTGGTTTCACGGACAGGGCACCGGAATCACGTTGGCCTTGACAAGTCGAGCCGGGAAAATGTAGCCCTTGCTACATCATGTATGTAAACCTACGCCAGACGGGTGTTCCGGAGGACGGCACGCGATGAGCGAGCCGGTCCAGGCGGCGTCGGCCGACAGCATGGGGTGGAGGCGGGCGAACGGTGCGCCGAGCCTGCCGGAGTCGCACGCCTCGATCCGCGTGCCGGCGGGCGCGGGCTTCTGGCGGAAGCTGCTGGCCTTCTCGGGCCCGGGCTACCTCGTCGCAGTCGGCTACATGGATCCGGGCAACTGGGCGACCGACCTGGCCGGCGGCTCGCGCTTTGGCTACACGCTCCTGAGCGTCATCCTGCTCTCCAACCTGATGGCGATCCTCCTCCAGGCGCTGTGCCTGAAGCTGGGGATCGTGACGGGCCGGGACCTGGCGCAGGCCTGCCGGGATCACTACTCTAAACCGGTGACCATCGGGCTGTGGCTCCTTTGCGAGGTGGCGATCTGCGCCTGCGACCTGGCGGAGGTGATCGGCACGGCGATCGCCCTGAACCTCCTGTTTCACCTCCCGCTGGTCTGGGGCGTGGTGCTGACGGCCTTCGATGTCCTGCTGGTGCTCTGGCTCGCCGGCCGGGGCTTCCGCTGGCTCGAGGCGCTGGTCATCGCGCTCGTCCTGCTGATCGGCGCCTGCTTCGGCCTGGAAATCCTGTTCGCGCAGCCGGCGGTGCGGGAAGTCCTCGGCGGCTTCATCCCGTCGGCCGAGATCGTGCGGAACCCCGAGATGCTCTACATCGCCATCGGCATCCTCGGCGCGACGGTCATGCCGCACAACCTCTACCTCCACTCGTCGATCGTGCAGACGCGCAAGTACGAGCAGAGCACCGGGGGCAAGCGTGAGGCGATCAAGTTCGCCACCATCGACTCCACCGTCGCGCTCATGTTCGCGCTGTTCATCAACGCCGGCATCCTCGTGGTCGCGGCGGCGACCTTTTACACGCAGGGCCGCCATGACGTGGCCGAGATCCAGGACGCGTACAAGCTGCTCTCGCCGATGCTCGGGGTCGGGGTGGCGAGTGTGGTGTTTGCCGTGGCGCTGCTGGCGTCGGGACAGAACTCGACTCTGACCGGCACGCTGGCGGGGCAAATCGTGATGGAGGGATTCATGAACATCCGCCTCCGGCCCTGGCTGCGGCGGCTCATCACGCGCGGTCTGGCGGTGATCCCGGCGGCGATCGTGGCCGGAGTTTATGGCGAGAGCGGCACGGCGAAGCTCCTGGTCTTCAGCCAGGTCGTGCTGAGCCTCCAGCTGCCGTTCGCCGTCGTGCCCCTGGTGCTGTTCACCAGCCAGCGCGAGAAGATGGGCGAGTTCGTGAATCCAACCTGGGTGAAACTCCTCGCTTGGGTGACCACCGCCGTTATCGTGGCGTTGAACGTCAAACTGCTGCTCGACTTCGTCGGCCTGACCGGCGGAGCGGGCGCCTGAGCCATGTACCGCAAGATCCTCGTCGCTCTCGAGAACGGCCGCGCCGACGCCACGCTGGTGCCGCACGTCGCCGAATTGGCGCGCCGGCTCGGATCCGAATTGCTGCTGGTCCACGTCGCGGACGGCTGGGCGGCGCGCAATTACGAGGGCCTCAAGCTCGCCGAATCCGACGAGATGAAGGGCGACCGGGCCTACCTGGCCGGCGTGGCGGACCAACTGAAGGAGACCGGACTGACGGTCACGGCCGAGTTGGGTCTGGGCAATCCTCCGACTGAGATTCTCCGGCTGGCGGTCAGCCGCGGCTGCGACCTGATCGCGATGACCTCCCACGGGCACAAGCTGCTCGGTGACATTTTCCTCGGCAGCACGATCGACAAGGTGCGCCACAACACCGCGATCCCGATCTTGGTCGTTCGCGCCGACAAGCCCGCGGGCAAGGGCTGAGCTGGTTTGCCCACGGAATACACGGAACACGTGGAAGCAATCCGCTGCGGCTTGGTCGTGTCGGTTCAGTGTGTTCCGTGTATTCCGTGGGCCAATAGGTCTGGGGCTTTTCCACTTTAGCCGTTTCCTCGGAGCGAAATTTGGTCACGATTCCGGTCACGCATGGGACTGATCGACTGCCACGTTCATCTTTATCCGCCGACCATCAACCGCGACCCGGCCGGGTGGGCGGCCCGGCGGGGCGAGTCGCACTGGGCGAAACTGTGCACCCGCCGGCGGAAGGACGGACAGCCCGTCCAGTCCTTCCCGAGTCCCGGCGCCCTGCTGCGCGCGATGGATGCCGCCGGGGTCGAGCGCTCCGTGCTACTCGGCTGGTACTGGGAGCAGCCGGAAAACTGCGCGACCCAGAACCGGTTTTTCGCCCGCTGTGTCCGCCAGCATCCGGATCGGCTCATGGCCTTTGCGACGGTGCAGCCGCGCGCGGGACAGGATTCGGCGCTCGGCGAGGTGCGGCGCGCCCATGACGAGGGACTGGTTGGGCTCGGCGAGTTGTCGCCGCACTCCCAGGGCTACGCGATGGAGGACCCGGCATTTTCCGCGGTGCTGGATCTGGCGGCCGAGTTGAAGCTGCCGGTGAACCTCCACGTGACCGATCCGGCGAGCCGGCCGTATCCGGGACGGGTCGAGACGCCTTTGGCGGATTTTGCGCGACTCGCGGCGCGGTTTCCGGCGGTGACGTTCATCCTTGCGCACTGGGGCGGCCTCGGTCCGCTGCTGCCCGGCGCGGATCCGTTGCCCGCCAACGTGCTCTACGACACCGCTGCTTCGCCGCTGATGTACGACGAGACGGTTTGGCGGCGCTTCTTGCAGGCCGTGCCGTCGGACCGGGTGCTGTTCGGATCGGATTATCCGCTCAATCTCTACCCGCGCATCGATGCCGAGGCGAACATGACCAGAATGATCGCCGAGCTGCACCGCGCCGGCATCGACGCCGCGACCCTTCGGGCAATGGTCGAGGAGAATCCGCGACGGCTGATGGCCGCAACCTTCAGCCGCGGCGGAGTTCGGATCTCGTAGCTCGAAGTTCGACGCTTAAGGGCGCCAATCCGGTGCGGCGGCCGATCCCCTCGAACTGCGAACTCCGAACTGCGATCTCCGATTCCCGGCCGTCAGGCCCCGTATTGGCTGAGGAACCACGCGATCGCCTGGCTTTGCACGTTCGGCACGACGATCTGCAGGGCGGTGGTCAGTCCCGAGGCCAGTGGCACGGGAATGGTCAGCACCGGGCAGCCGCCGACACTGGCGGGCGCGGTGAGCGCCAGGATCCGGCTCCGGTTCTCCAGGGTGCACTCGGCCTTGGTCAGGGCGGGCAGCGGCGAACCGGGCAGGATGAGGTAGTCGTAGCTGCGGAAATATGCGGCCCAGATCCGCCGGATGCGGTCGGCACTGGTCCGCGCCGCCTCGCGCTGGGCGGCGGTGATCTGGTGGACGCGGTTCAGGCGCTGCCACACCGCTGGGTCGTACCGGTCGCGGTACCGCTCGGCCCACGGCTGGTGCACGCTCCACGCCTCGTCGGCCACGATGACGTTGTAAGTGTCCACCGCCTCGGCGAAGACGCCGAGCAGCGCGTCGCGGGTCTCGGTGTCGACCTGCTCGGCCCGGGACGCCGCCGTCAGGCCGAATGCGCGTGACACGCGGATGTCGAGCCCGGGCAGTTCGAGATAACAGCCCCGCGGGTGGCGTTCCACCGGGGCGAGGCCGACGAGGGCGCGGGTGACCGTGGCGAGGTCGGCGGCGTTCGTGGTGAACCAGCCGGCGGTGTCGAAGGACGGCGACAGCGGGAACGCGTCGCGGATCAGCTCGTCGCCCGGCGTCAGGCGCAGGCCGAACAGCCCGCAGAAGGCGGCCGGGATCCGCACCGAGCCGCCTGTGTCGGTGCCGATGGCGAAGGGTACGATGCCGGCGGCGACTGCAGCTGCGGAGCCGCTGCTGGAACCGCCGCTGGTCCGGCCCTCGAACTGCGGATGCTCGCAGTCGCCGTAGTGCGGATTCTCCCCGGTGATGCCGTAGGCGAACTCGTGGAGGTGGGTGCGCCCGGCGAGCACGGCACCGCGCGCGCGGAGGCGCTGGACGAGTGCGGAGTCGGCACTGGCGGGCGGCCGGACCTCGGGGAGGAACTCCGAGCCGGCAAGCATCGCGCGACCCGCGACGGGAAAGAGGTCCTTCACGAGACAGGGCACGCCCCCGAGTGGCGAGGGGCGGGGGGCGGCGGCCAGCGCCGCGGAGAGTGTCTGCTCGTCGGTGAGGTTGACCAGGATGGCGCGACGCTGTCCCGGCCGGAGCTCGGCCACGCGCTCGTGGACGAGGCGGGCGGCCTGCGAGGGCGTGAAATCCTGCCAGTCGGCGATGGTCATGCGGGGAGTATCAAGGCGCCGGCCGCGGCGCGCAATCCTCGCGACACACTTGGGGCTCGCGCTTGGCGTCCCGGCCCGTGCAATGGCGCCATGAGACTCTCCGCCTTCACCAAGGCCCTGACCGGCGCGCTCGTGGCGCTCGCGTTGGCGGGTTGTGCGCGTGAGTCGGCGGCGCCGGCGCCGGCTGCCGGCCTGCGCAAGGTGGTGCTGCAATCCGACTGGTTTCCCCAGGCGGAGCACGGCGGCTTCTACCAGGCGGTCGCCCGGGGCTTTTACCGTGAGGCCGGACTCGACGTGGAGATCCTGCCCGGCGGCCCGGGGGCGACCATCAAGTTGAACGTCGCCAAGGGCGTGGCGGATTTCGGCCTCTATCGCAGCGACGACGTCGTGGTGGCGGCGAGCCGCGGGCTGCCCTTGCTGATGGTCGGCGCGGTGCTGCAGCACGATCCCGAGGCCCTGCTCGTGCACGACAGCAGCCCGGTGCGGGAACTCCGCGACCTGCACGGGCGGAGCGTCATCGCGCCGCCGAGCATGACCTGGATCCCCTACGTCCAGCGGAAGTACGGCATCCATTTCGACCTGCAGCCGCTGAACTACGGCCTGGCGATCTTCCTCGGGAATCCCGACGCCATCCAGCAGTGCATGCTCACGAGCGAGCCGTATTTTGCCGCGCAGCACGGCGTCAAGGTGCGTACCGTCCGCCTGGCCGATTCGGGTTACGATCCGTACCACACGATCATCTGCCGGCGGGAACTGGCCCGGGCCCACCCCGAGGTGGTGCGGGCGTTTGTCGCCGCGTCCATTCGCGGCTGGCGCGACTTCCTCCAGGGAGACCCAACCCCGGCCTTCCGGCTGATCAAGCAACGCAATTCCCAGATGACCGACGGCCAGCTCGACTATTCGCGCCGGGCGCTGATCGCGCACGCCCTCGTGCAGGGCAACCCGGCGCGAGGCGAGGACATCGGGCAGCTCGACGTGGAGCGGATCCGCCAGCAGATCGCCACGCTGACCGAGGTCGGCATCCTGCAGAAACCGGTCAAGCTGCCCGAGGTGGTGACGCGCGAGTTCCTGCCGGCCGCCCGGCCGTGAGTCGGTTTTCCCTTGGTCCGAGGCCAATAATCCGCCTGATTTTCCCCATGAATCCTGAAGCCAAACTCGCCGAACTCGGCCTCACGCTCCCGAATCCGCCGGCCGCCGCCGGCAGCTACGTCCCGACCGTGCGGACGGGCAATCTGCTCTACTGCGCCGGCACGATCTGCATGGTCGCGGGCCAGATGACCCATACCGGCCAGGTGGGCAAGGAGCACACCGTCCAGTCCGGCGCCAAGGCCGCCGAGGTGTGCGCGCTCAACACCCTCGCCAACATCAAGGCCGCGGTCGGCTCGCTCGACAAGGTGGCCCGCATCGTGTTTGTCAGCGGCTTCGTCAACGCTGTCGACGGCTTCGCGGACAGCCCCGCCGTCATCAACGGCGCGAGCGACCTGTTCCTCAAGGTCTTCGGCGAGGCCGGCAAGCACGCGCGCGCCGCCGTCGCTGTCAACGGCCTGCCGAAGGGCTCGACCGCCGAGGTGCAGGTCGTGGTGGAGCTTAAGGCCTGAGCGCCGGGTTGCGCGCGGCGCGCAGTTGATGGTTGAAGGTTGAAAGTTGAGTGGGCCGATTGGCTCAAGGGCGGCGCTGCCGTCTTTCAACGTTCAACCGTCAACTTTCAACTCGCGGCCGCACCGCGTCCGCGCCGAGCCGCGAAAATGCAGGCTCGCGGCGGGCGCCGGACTTTTCCAACGTGGGCGACCCCTATGAAACGGCTCCTTGCTCTGGCTGGTGCGGTGGCGTTGGCGGCGGTGGCCGCAGCGCAGACGTATGAAATTGCGGTCATCCCGAAAGGGACGACCCACGAGTTCTGGAAGGCGATCCACGCCGGCGCCGTGTGCGCCGCGCAGGAGCTCAAGGCCGAGGGGGTCACGGTCAACGTCATCTGGAAGGGCCCGCTGCGCGAGGACGACCGCGAGCAGCAGGTGCAGGTGGTCGAGAATTTCACGGGCCGCCGCGTCAGCGGCATCGTGCTCGCTCCGCTCGATGCCCGCGCGCTCGTGGCGCCGGCCGAGGCCGCCGTGCAGGCGGGAATTCCGGTGGTGGTCATTGACTCGGCGCTGAATTCGAAGGCGCCGGTGAGCACTGTTTCGACCGACAACTACAAGGGCGGGGTGCTGGGCGCGCGTCGGCTCGCCGAGGTCCTTGGCGGCAAGGGCAAGGTGATCCTGCTGCGCGTGCTGGCCGGCTCGGCGAGCACGGAGCAGCGCGAGGCGGGCTTCCTCGACACGGTGGCGAAGGAGTTTCCCGGCCTCCAGGTGATTTCCAGCGACCAGCACGCGGGCGCGACGCGCGACACGGCCTACCGGTCCGCGCAGAACCTGCTGAACCGCTTTGGCCGCGAGGTGGACGGTGTCTTCGCCCCGAACGAGTCGTCCGCCACCGGCATGCTGCTCGCGCTCAAGGACGCCGGCCTTGGCGGCGGGCGGGTCAAGTTTGTCGGCTTTGACAGCGGTACCCAGGTCGTCGCGGCGCTGCGCGCCGGCGACCTGCAGGGCATCGTGGTGCAGAATCCATTCCGCATGGGTTACCTCGGCGTGAAGACCATGGTGGCGAGTCTCCGCGGCACCAAGGTCGAGACCGTGATCGATACCGGCTGCGGGCTGGTCACGCGCGAGACGATGGACGAGCCCGCGATGGCGGACTTGCTCCATCCGCCGCTCGAGAAGTACCTGAAATAATCACCGGCGCCGGCGCGGCGGGCACTCCGGGATTGCAGCCCGTGCGGGGCGCGTGGTTAGTGGACGCGCATGAGCACCCCCGCCGCCTCACCTCCGCGCCTGCGGCTGGCCGGCGTGACGAAGGCCTTCGGGGCGACCCTCGCCCTGCGCGGCGTGTCGCTCGAGGTCGCGGTGGGCGAGGTGCATGCGGTGGTCGGCGAAAACGGCGCGGGCAAGAGCACGCTGATGAACATCCTCAGCGGCGCCCTGCGGCCGGACGCCGGCACGACTGAGCTGGACGGACAGCCGTACGCGCCGGTCGACACGCTCGACGCGAAACGTCACGGCGTCGCGATGATTCACCAGGAGCTGAGCCTCGCGCCGCACCTGAGCGTGACGGAGAACATCATGCTAGGGGCCGAGCCGCAGCGGCTGGGCTGGGTGCGGCGGGCGGAATCGCGGGCCCGCGCGGCCGCGGCGCTGGCGCAGCTCGGACACGAGCATCTCGACCTCGACCGGCCGGCCGGGAGTTTCTCGATCGCCGAACAACAGGTGATCGAAATCGCACGCGCGCTTCGGACCGAGCCGCGGGTGCTGATCATGGACGAGCCGACGAGCAGCCTCGCGCAGGCGGACACCGAGCGGCTGTTCGCGGTCATCCGCCAGCTGCGGGATCGCGGCGTGAGCGTGATCTACATCAGTCATTTCCTCGAGGAGGTGAAACAGGTCGCGGACCGGTACACCGTGATCAAGGACGGCCAGAGCGTCGGGAGCGGACGGATTGACGGCACGTCGCAGGCCGACCTTGTGCGGCTGATGGTGGGCCGCGAGGTCACCGAGCTATACCCGCGGCGAAACGCATCGATTGGAGCCCCGGTGCTGGCGGTGGATCGGTTGAAGGCCGGGACGCGGCTGGGGCGGGCCGATTTCACGCTGGCGGCCGGCGAGATCGTCGGCGTGGCGGGCCTGATTGGCGCGGGACGGACCGAGCTGGTCCGGGCGGTGTTTGGGCTCGATCGCTGTGCGGACGGCGTCGTGACCCTTGAGGGCCGGGCGGTCACTGGGCAGGGGCCCCGTGCGGGCTGGGAGTCGGGGCTTGGATTTCTCAGCGAGAATCGGAAGGAGGAAGGCCTGATGCTGCCGCTCTCGGTCGCGGAGAACACGGTCCTGCCGAAACTCAGCCGAATGGCGCGGCTGGGCTGGATCGACCGGCGCGAAGTGGAAGGCACCGCCCGCGAGTGGATGGGGCGGCTGGCCATCAAGGCGCGCGAGCCGGGCCAGCGCGTGGCCGAGCTGTCCGGCGGCAACCAACAGAAAGTGGCGCTGGCGCGGCTGCTGGCGTATCCGTCGCGGGTCTTTCTGCTCGACGAGCCGACCCGGGGTATCGACGTGGGCAGCAAAGCCCAGATTTACGAGCTGATCGCTGGCTTGGCCCAGGACGGTCGGGCGGTGCTGCTGGTGAGCTCGTACCTGCCCGAGCTCTTCGGCATGTGCGACCGCATCGCCGTGATGCGGCGCGGCGAACTGGCGGACTGCCGGCCGACCGCCGAGTGGACCGAGGCGACGCTGATGGCGACCGCGATCGGCACCGCCGCCTAGCGCGAAACCCTTTTCTGCCGCGACCATGAAGCTCAACTCCCTCCTGACCCGGCTCGGGCCGTTCCTGGGCCTGCTGCTGGTGATCGCCCTGTTCTCGATCCCGTCCG